>DATLZJ010000773.1:0-2623 GCA_035574055.1 Caldilineaceae bacterium | reverse complement strand
AAGTGATATGTGGCTAGTGGACTTTTCAATTCTCGCTACCTCCCTTCACCAGCCCTTTACCGGGTAGCAGTTTGAGTTATTTAGCGTGTAAATAGTGTCCCGCGCACGTAGTCTGCCTCGTCCGAGGCCAGAAAGGCGATCACCCGCGCCACCCCTTCAGGGTCGCCGAGCTGCTCGCGCGCTTCGGCCAGCGCCGCCTCCACCGGGCGCCCCTGCCGCCGCGCATCGGCCTCCACCACACCCAGCTTTAGCTCAGTGTTGATGCCGCCCGGACAGATCACATTCACCCGCACATGGCGGTCGGCAATGTGGCGAGCCAGGGTCATGCCATAGCCGTTGGCGCCCCCCTTGCTTGCGCCGTAGGCCAGCGAGCCGCTGGGGCCGGTGACGCCTGCGGGCGAGCCGACGATGATGATCACCCCCCGCCCCACCGCGTCAAAGAGGGGCATGGCATACTTGGTGCAGAGAAAGACCCCCTTCAGGTTCACATCCACCACCGCCTCGAAGTCCTCCACCGACAGCTCGTCGGGCGGCTGAAAGCCCCCGCGGAAGATACCCGCCGCGCAGATCAGCACATCCAGCCGGCCATGCTCGCCCTGCACTTGGGCCATCAGCGCCGCTACCGCCGCCGGGTCGCGCACATCCACCCGCACAAAGCGCGCACATGCGCCCGCCGCCGCCAGCTCTGCCGCGGCCGCCGCGCCCACCGTCTCGTTCCAATCGGCGATGACCACCGCTGCGCCTCGTTGCGCGCAGAGCCGCGCCGTCGCGCCGCCGATGCCCTGCGCGCCGCCTGTCACCACAATCACCTTTCCGGCCAGATCGCCGGGTAGATTTGTGCTCATGGCTGGTTCCTTATCGGTTCCTCGTTTGCTAGTAGGGGAGATCAGTAGGTGTGGGGGTGGTCATGCCAGGTAATGCCGACCTCTGCGCCCGCGGCCAATAGGGCATCGCGCGCCTCGGGGATCAGCTCGTCGGGCAGGTGCTCCACAATCACATACCCTTCAGGCCGTGCGGCCTGGAAGCGCAGGAGCATATAGCCCAAATCCATCCGGCCGCGCCCCATGACCACCTCGCTGATGTGGACCACATGGCGGTCTTCCAGCGCCATGTCCTTGGCGTGGACCGCCCAGGTCACGTCGCCCAGCGTGTCGAAGAGTGCATCCAGCACCCGCCGCGAGTGATAGACATCCTGCACATTGCTGACAAAGTTGACCGGGTCGCAGTTGAATTTGAGCGCGGGCGAGCCAACCCGGTCAATCACCTCGCGCACCAGCGCCGGCGTGTCCAGCGGCGACACCGTATGCCCCTCGACGGCCAGCGTCACCCCGGCGTCCTCGGCGACCGTCGCCACTTGGCGCAGGCTGTCCACCAGCCGGTCAATGGTGGCGGGGCTATGGTTCTCCGGGTGGGGCCACCAGTGGCCGCCGGGGTTGAGCGAGCCGGGGCGCACATAGAGATTGTCGCCGCGCAGCCGCCGGCAGACCTGGACCGCAGCCTGGAGGGCTGCGATCCCCTGGCGGCGTAGCCCCTCGTCTGGGTTGACCAGCGTTTCGTAGCGCCCATTGACCTGGGCGACGCCCACCCCGGCGCGCCGCAGGGTATCGCGCAGCCGGTCCAGCTCAATCGGAGTGGGCGCCGTTGGGTCGGGGAAGAAACAGCTACAGCCTACAAAGCCGGCCGCGCGCAGCCGGTGAGCAGCCTCATCGTCCAGCCGGCGCAGGTCCGCCGGCAAGAGTCCTGTTGTCGCCAGTCGCACAGTGGTCTCGCCATCTAGGGTGAGGCGCTGGAGCCGGAGAATAGGGTTTTTTAAAGGCCGCAAAATTGCTTATGCCGCCTTGTCGTTTTTTGCTCGGAACCCAGGTGGACTAAAATCTACTCTAACAGGGCGCTTGGGCGCTGTCAAACAAGGCACCCCGGCGCGTTCAGAGCCGGCCCATGCCCACACGTTCCGCAGGCGACCACTGCCCATCCACCGCCAAGATCAAGGCAAAACATCAAGGAGTCACCACCTCTATGCAAGAAGTGCGCGTCGCCATCGTGGGCATGGGCATCGGCCGGGTCAATGGTCGCGCCCTGGCTGCAACGCCGCGGGCCAGAGTTGTGGCCCTCTGCGATCTGCTCGAAGAGCGCATGGCCGAGTTCGCCCAGGAGTTGCCCAACCCGGTGAAATGCTATACGGACTACCGGCAGATGTGCCGCGACCCGGAGATTGACGCCGTCTTTGTCGGCACGCCCAACCAGCTTCATGTAACGGTTGCGCTGGAGGCGCTGCGCCATAACAAGCATGTGATGGTCACCAAGCCCCTGGCGGATTCGCTGCCCGCGGCGCGCACACTGGTCGAGGCCGCCGAGGCATCGGGATTGGTCAACATGATGTCTCTCTCCACCCGCTTTTCCGCCGATGTGCAGTACCTGGGCAAGCTGGCGCACGCACGGGGGTTTGGCGAGCTGTACTATGCTCGGGCGCGCAGTGTGCGCCGCCGCGGCATTCCCGCGTGGAGCCTGGGCTTCATTCAGCCAGGGGGCGGCGCATTTCGCGATATGGGCGTGCATGTGCTGGATGCGGTCTGGTGGATCATGGGGATGCCGAAGCCAATCTCGGCATCCGGCGTGGCGGGCG
>DATLZJ010000772.1:0-3888 GCA_035574055.1 Caldilineaceae bacterium | reverse complement strand
GTCTGGGCGTTGATTATTTGGACATTTTCCACCTCCATGGCCTCAAGCTTGACCAGCTCGACCACGCCCGCCGCGAGATTATGCCGGCCCTGCTCCGGCTCAAAGAACAGGGGATCGTCCGTTGGCTCGGCGTCACCGAATCCTTTGGCGAGGACACCGGCCATGCCATGCTCCAGCAAGCGCTGGCAGACGACTGGATGAGCGATTGGATGGATGTCGTGATGGTGGGCTTCAACCTGCTCAACCAGTCGGCGCGCGAACGGGTCTTTCCCCACACCCAGGCAAAGAAGATCGGCGTGCTCGTCATGTTTGCCGTGCGCCGTGCCCTGAGCAACCCCACGCAACTGGCCGCCACGGTCCAGAAGCTGGCCGCCGACGGCGCCATTGACCTGGACGGGCTTGACCCCGCGGCGCCGCTGGACTTCCTGCTCCATCCCGGCGGCGCGGCCAGCCTGACCGAGGCAGCCTATCGCTACTGCCGTTACGAACCGGGCGTCCATGTAGTTCTCTCCGGCACCGGCAATGTCGCCCACCTGGAGGAAAACGCACGGGCGCTGCTGCAGCCGCCCCTGCCCGCGGGCGATGTAGCGCGCCTCAACCGGCTCTTTGCCGGCGTGGACTCAGTCTCCGGCAACTGACCCATCGGTTTCGCAGTCCACCTTCATCCAGATGTCGCCATATGGCCCAGCATCTCATCTAGCCAGCATCTCATTGAGGAGGAACCCGCCATGCCCAATCGCAAAGTCTTGGTCACCGGCGCGTCGGGGCTGATCGCCTCGCTCTTGTTGCCCGCGTTGCGGGAACGCTATGATCTGACGCTGCTCGATGTGCGCGAGACCGACCGTCACGGCAACCGGGTGGAAGGCATCCAGATTGCAGACCTCACCGAGCGCAACCGGGATGCCTATCGCCACTTCTTCCGGGGTATAGACGCGGTCGTCCATCTCGGCTTTGTGCGCGCCCAGGATGAGAACGACCCGGACCAACGCTTTGCCGCCGAGTTTGCCAACGTGCAGATGGCTTACAATGTCTATCAGGTCTCTTGGGAGGAAGGGGTGCGCCGGGTGGTCGTCGCCAGCTCCAACCATGCCGCCGACTACTACGAACCGCTGATCCTGCAACACAAGATGGACTATGTGGACCCCCATATGCGCGCCCTCTCCGACAATTACTATGGCTGGGCCAAAGAGGCCTACGAGCATCTGGGCTTTGTCTTTGCCGTGGGCAAGATTCACGGCGAGCTAACGCAGGGCATTCAATCGGCCATCAGCGGCCACGGCGGCGCCACCATCTTTGACCGGACGCGCGGCCGCCAGCTTGAAAATGTCCAGATTCGCATCGGCGGCCCTCGCGAGACCGACGTTGCCAACTGTCCCAAGGGCGACCTCACCTGTGTGCGCCGCGCATTGGGCGCCTATATCAGCCAGCGAGACATGGCGCAGCTCTTTATCAAGAGCATCGAGACCGAGGACATCCGGGACGAGCATGGCGTACCATTTCAGATCTTCTATGGCGTGAGCAACAATTCCCATGCTTTCTGGAGCATCGCCAACGCGCGCAAGATCATCGGCTATGAGCCACAGGACAACAGCGAGATCAAGTTCCATGATCTCATCGCCGAGCATATCCGCGCCGCGCAGAGCAGAGTCAAAGAGAGCTAACCACAATGGACGCTAAGACCAGAGAAGAGGAGGGATAAAGACGGTTACCCGCTGGCTTTCAGAGTCCAGGAAACGCATGTACCGCCCACCAATTTCACAACTGACACGATTTTTTGCGCCCTTCTTCATGCCATTCGTTGCGAGAATGACTATCAACAACTGTAAGGGATGCTATCAAACAGTGAGTTGTCTTGAATTGAGGTGACGCCACTGGTCAAATGTGGATGCAAGGGGAGGGACCGAGACCATGGACATCAGAAGACCAAAAGCGAAAGTCGAGACTGACTACTCTTACACCAACAAGTTTATCGGGAGGCGAATTCGCTTTACTCCAAAGCCGGATGAGATAGTGGCTACCTTCCAGCCGCAACCGGATGCGAAGGCTACCATAAGGATAATGAAGGCTGTACCTCTTGCCCGCAGCAAACCAATGATCGTCGAACGTGGAGTTGCAGTCTTCCGCGTTCTCCCCACGCAGAACCTCCCGGCGGCAAGGCGGATCTTGGAGGCTGCTGACCATGTGGCAAGCATTATGCCGGTGCTTATCGACGACGAGGGTGCGACTCGGTATTTTGTGCCCGGAGAGCTAACGGTTCAGTTTCACGAGGGGGTCACCACCGCACAGGCTGAACGCATTATTCACCAATCCGGGTGCCAGATCGTCTTTCGGCATCGGACTCCCGGGTACTACACCCTTTCTGTTCCGGCAGGCAGAGGGGTGTTTGAGATGATTCGCGCGTTCTCAGACATGGAGGAGGTCGAGTTTGCCGAGCCGAGCGAGATTGTTTACGACGCCTTCACCTATGTCCCTGACGACCCACGCGCCACCGAGCAATATGCCTGGGGCATAATCCAGGCTGGCTTAGCCTGGGATGTTAGTCGGGGAGCCTCTAACGTGATCATCGCCGTGATCGACACGGGGGCAGACCTCGACCACCCCGACCTAGAAGCCAACATCTTCCCGCGGGGCGGGGAAGACTGGGATTTTACGTCCTCGGGGGAGGTTCCCGAGGACTTCAACAGCCACGGAACCCACGTGGCCGGGATTGCGGCAGCCGTTGACAATACAGTCGGGATCATTGGTTTGGCTCACCTCTGCCGGATCATGCCGCTCAAAATCGGCCCAGGCCCATTTCTCGAGACTCAAGCCAGTGTGGATGCCATCAACTATGTGGCCAGCGAGGCCCAGGCGCATCTGGATCTGCGCTATGTCATGAACCTTAGTTGGGGCAAATACGGCTATATCGCAGGACTGCAGCGTGCCATCAGGAGAGCGGTGGACAATAACGCCTTGGTCATTGCAGCGGCGGGGAACGACGGTTTGAACATCGACGAGCGCCCTCACTATCCGGCGGCATTTCCCGAGGTCATTGCAGTAGCGGCTACGGACATGTTTGATCAGAGAGGCGTATTCGGTTTAAGCTCCTCCAACTTCGGCACGAAGGTAGATGTGTCCGCCCCGGGAGTCGGAATCCTCTCAACGGCTCTTGGTGGCGAACACAAATTGAATAGCGGTACGTCCATGGCTGCGCCACACGTGGCGGGCTTGGCAGCGCTCATTTGGTCTCTCGATCCCACCCTCAGCAGCGACCAGGTACGCCAAGTCATCGAACGCACCTGTGATAACATTGACGCCTTTAACCCCGGCTTTGAGAACCTGTTGGGAAAGGGACGCATCAACGCCTTCAAGGCTCTTTCTGCCATTGCCTACTCGCTGATCCTTCCCTCAAGGCTGGAGGTGCCGCCGGGAGGCTCGGGGAAGGTGGGAGTGATTATCAAACGCGCTGCGGCCTTCGCCGCCAACGTGGACCTTGCCGCTGGCGCCGCACTTCCCGCGGGCGTGACGGTGAGTTTCGACCCCAGTACAACTTCCGGTACCAATAGCACCATGACGGTGAGCGTCGCTACAAATGTCTCACAGGGCCCTTACACCCTCGTAGTACAAGGGACCAGCGGCAATATTACAAAGACCGCAGCTCTACAACTGACCGTCAAGACCTTTACCCTTTCGCTTTCGGAACCCGATGTAATACTTAAGGGGGATGATGAGGAGCTGAAATCCGCGGACGTTACGGTTACAATCAACCGCATGGCCGGATTCAACGACAGTGTCCAGCTTTCGATCGAGGGGCTTCCGGTCGGCGCGCCGCCAGGAGCCGGTATCACCGCCACCTTCAATCCAAGCTCGACGACCGGCAGTACGAGCATACTGCATTTGTCGGCGGGA
>DATLZJ010000771.1:0-2785 GCA_035574055.1 Caldilineaceae bacterium | reverse complement strand
CGGCAGCCGGCCAGTCAAGGAGGTTGCCTAATGGGCGCGCCGGTAGATGGTGAGGCGCCGCTGTTGGAGACGCGCCGCCTCACCCGCATCTTCGGCCACGGCGACCACGCCGTGCGTGCCGTGGATGATGTCTCCTTCACTGTCCAGCCGGGCGAGATCGTGGCGGTCGTGGGCGAGAGCGGCAGCGGCAAGTCTACGCTGGCGCGGTTGGTGCTACGCCTGCTGGAGCCGACCAGCGGCGAAATCTTGCTCCACGGCCAAGATGTGACCCGGCTGCGCAGGGGGCAGGCGCTGCGCAGCTACTGGCGCAAGGTCCAGGGCATCTTTCAAGACCCCTTTGCCTCGTTCAACCAGT
This sequence comes from Caldilineaceae bacterium, assembly GCA_035574055.1. Classification (GTDB taxonomy): domain Bacteria; phylum Chloroflexota; class Anaerolineae; order Caldilineales; family Caldilineaceae; genus QEUY01. Next base: position 2,430 of record DATLZJ010000771.1, on the reverse strand, counting down.
TTTACTCGATCCGCCGGGTGTTGAACAACGCACTCGGACTGCTAGATCACCGGCTCTCCGAAGGCGAGAGGCAGGCGCGCATGGAGGCGTCGCTGGCCGAGGTCGGATTGGACCCGTCGGACGTGCTGCCGAAGTGGCCCCACCAACTCTCTGGCGGGCAGATGCAACGGGTGATGATCGCCCGCGCGCTGGCTATCGGCCCGGAGCTGCTGCTGGCCGATGAGCCAACCAGCATGTTAGACGCGTCGTTGCGCGTGACGGTGCTGAACCTCTTGCTGGAGCTGCGCACCCGCCACAACATGAGCATCCTCTTTATTACCCACGACTTGGGCCAGGCATACTACATCAGCGACCGTCTTCTAGTCATGTACAAGGGCAAGCTGGTGGAGCAAGGGCCGGTGGAGCAGGTGCTTGCCAACCCCCAGCACGACTACACCCGGCGCCTCCTGGCCGATGTGCCGCGCCTCCACGCCTGGAGCGCAGTCGAGGAGACATAGAGAGACCAGCCGTAAAGAGAGACTAACCGCAAAGAACACAAAGGGCGCAAAGCAACAGAAAAGAGCAGAAGAAGGAGCAGAAAAGAGTAGACCTTGCCTCTGCGACGGCGGCGTTGCCGGTTGTGTCGTTAATTTTGGTAGAATTCTACTGTAGCGCCTGCGACGCTACCTACTAACCGTCGCTGTCTGCTGATCGTTGTTATCCGCGGCCGGTCTCCGGGCCGGCCTACTGAGAATAGCCGATATGAGCCTAAGCGATCCTGCAATGCCCGCTGCCGGTCTGCGCGCGGTGGTGACTGCGGCAGGGAGTGGCATCGGCCGCGCTATTGCCGCCGCGCTCCACGCCCAGGGCGCGCGCGTCCATATCTGTGACCTAGACGCCGGGCGGCTGGCGGTCTGCCGGCGCGAGCTACCCGGCCTAGGAACGACCGTCGCCGATGTGGCCGACCCGGCCCAGGTGGACCGTCTCTTTGACGAGGCAATGGCCCACCTAGGCGGGTTGGACCTGCTGGTCAACAACGCCGGCATCGCCGGCCCCACCGGCCCGGTCGAAACCCTGGACCTTGATGCGTGGCAGCGCACCTTCGCCGTCAACATCCACAGCCACTTCTACTGTGTGAAGCGAGCCGTGCCGCTGCTCAAGGCCGCGGGCGGCGGCGCCATCGTCAATCTCTCGTCGGTGGCCGGCCTCTTTGGCTATCCCCTGCGCTCGCCCTATGCCGCGTCTAAGTGGGCGGTCATCGGCTTTACCAAGACGCTGGCGATGGAGCTGGGCGAGTTCGGCATCCGCGTCAACGCCATCTGTCCGGGGCCGGTGGAGGGGCCGCGCATTGACGGGGTGATCGCCGCCCGCGCCGCGGCCAAAGGGGAGAGCGTCGCCGAAACGCGTGGACGGTACCTGGCCCAAAATTCGCTCCACACCTTCATCCAGGCCCAAGAGATCGCCGACCTGGTGCTCTTTCTCTGCTCCCCCGCCGGTCGCAAGTTCTCCGGCCAGGCCCTCGCCATTGACGGCAACACCGAGACATTGCGAACGTAGAGCGGGAGAACAAACCGCTCTTTTCTGGCGCTTTGCGTCTCTGGCTCTTTGCGTCCTTTGTGTTCTTTGCAGTCGGCTTCTCTGAAATGGATTGGCTATGAAAATCACCAAGGCTGTCCTGACCGTTGCAGGCCGGCAACAGCGGACGTTGCCCCTGCAAACGCTGATTGACCGTGATGGGGTGGAGCGGTCGGTGCTTCACATCCTGCTCAACGAGGTGGTGCAGGCCGGCATCGAGGAGATCGCCGTTGTGGTCCGGCCCGGCGACGAGACCGCCTATGCCGAGGTCGCCGGCGACCATGCGGGCCGGCTGCACTTCGTCCAACAGGCCGACCCTCTGGGCTACGGCCATGCCATCTACTGCGCGCGGCGCTTTACTCAGGGCGACCCCTTCCTCCACCTGGTGGGGGACCATCTCTACGTCCAGCGCGACGCCCAGAGTTGCGCCCAGCGGCTGGTGGAAGTGGCCCAGGCCGAGGAGTGTACCGTCTCGGCGGTCCAGGCCACGCGCGAGAGCCTGCTCCCCTACTATGGCGTTGTCGGCGGGCGGCGGGTGCCGGGACATCCCCATCTCTACCGGGTAGATACGGTAGTCGAAAAGCCGACGCCGACCGAGGCGGAGCAGCGCCTGCTGGTGCCGGGGCTGCGCGCCGGCCATTATCTCTGCTTCTTTGGCATGCATGTGCTCACCCCGACGGTGATGGAGATCCTGGAGCGCCAGCTTGCCGCCCAGCCCGCGGGCAATGGCAACCGGGCCATGGCGCCGGTCACGCTTTCGTCGGCGCTGGCCGAGCTGGCTCCCCGTGAGCAGTATCTGGCCCTGGAGCAGCAGAATGCACGCTATGACCTGGGGGTCAAGTATGGACTCTTCACCGCCCAGTTGGCGTTGGCCCT
>DATLZJ010000770.1:0-4577 GCA_035574055.1 Caldilineaceae bacterium | reverse complement strand
AGCCGCCCTGCCTGCCGCCAAACCAGATAGACGCCGGCCACCGCCAGCAGCAGCGCCGCCGGCCCTAGCTGGAAACCGATGGGGTCGTCCGGCCCGGTGGTGCTGACGCCAAAGCCCCAGCGCGGGCTGAACAACTGAAAGAAATAAACGAAATGACCGCGAAAATCATAGCGCCCGCCGAACCACTGGTCCACCCGCACATACTGGCGCTCCAGCACCATCGGCAGCCAAAAGATGGCGCTCAACCCCAGACCGGCCAAGATGCCCAGCGCCGGGGCCAAGCTGCGCCGGAGCCACCAACCGGCCCGCGTCCCCCAGCCGGCGCGGCGAGCGTTCAGCTCTGGCGGCAGGGCATAACCCCACGTCACCACCAGCAGATATAACCCCAACAGGGGCGTGAAGAGCACGATGACCAGGTTGCTGGTGAGCATCAGCCCGGCATAGCTCACGGCAAGACCCGCCGCCGAGCGGAGACTTGGCCGCAGCGTCGCCGTGCGCGCCCCCCATAGGCAGAGAGGCAGCCAGACAAAGGCCATGCTCTCGGCCAGGTTGGCCCGCACATAGAGGTTGAGCAGGTGGTAGGGCACATAGACATAGACCACCGCCGAGAGCAGCGCCGCGCGCCGTCCGGCCCAAGAGCGCACATAGCCGTACATGGCCGCGGCGCTGCCGGCTATGCTCAGGACAAAGACCGCCTCCACCGCGCCGGTGTAGGAAAAGCCCAGGAAGTAGAGCAGCAGCTCGGCCAGAAAATGGCTGAAGGGGCCATAGATGTTAAAGAACGGGTAGCCGTAGCCAAAGGCGAAGTCGGGACTCCAACGGGGCCACCAGATGCCGTCCGCCACGCTCCGGTTGTACTCAAAGAGAAAATAGACGTGGTGGCGGGCATCATTGGCGCCCCAGAAATAGCCCGGCAACAGGAAGGGGGCGACGGCAAAGGCGGTCAACGCCAGGGCCAACCAGAATAGCCCATCGCGCCAGAGGGGCGTCGAGGCCGTTCCGGCGACAGTCTGGCCCTCCCTCCATCGCCACCTCCGGCGATGCAGTCGGCCCTGGCCGGCTGCATCACTCGCCATCGTCCGCGCCATCTTGTACACCGGAAGTTAACGGGCCGTGAAAGACCAGCTTATCGTCAATGCCGCCGTCCACCGGCAGCCGCGCGCCATCGCGCCAGTCGTAGTAACCGAAGTAGTAGCGCACCCCCCCCGGCACAGCCAGGTCATCTTGAGCCAGCGTCAGGGTGTACCGGGCCTGGAAGATTTCGCCGGGCCGCCAGCTCGTGGCCGGGCGCTCTGCGACCGGCTGGGCGTCAAGCTGGGCCACCACCAGCTCCTCGCTCACCTCGCCGGTCACCGCCTGAAAGAAAATGTTGTAATCGAAGGGCAGCGGGCGCAGCGCCTGCCAGGTGATGTCGAGCGTCACGGTCACTGCTGCGGTTGCCGAGAGCGTATGATCAGCCGGATTGGCAACCGGATCAGCAGCCGGGCTGCCAACCGGCTGCTCGGTCAAGGTCGCGTCCAGCAGCACGATCTCTTGGTTCGCGCCGATGACCGAGACAACCGGCACAGGCGACGGCAGCACTTGGGTGTAATCTGCGGTCAGGTAGTCGTAGCTGCTTAGGATGACCAGCGCCGCCAGCGCCAACCAGATGGGCGCCCGCCGGAGATGATTGTTGAGGGCGGGCAGGCTGCCGGCGACTGCGGCCAGCAAGGGCGCTGCCGGCAAGACCACCTGCCAGGGGTAGGTGAGCAGCCGCTGCGCGCCGCTCCAGCGCCAGAGGGGCGCGCTCACGTTGAGGCTCAAGACCAGCAGCAGGAGCGCGCCGCCAACGCAAAAGGCCAGCAGGCGATGCTGGACAGTGCCCCGCCAGCCTGCGCCATGCAGCCGCCAGAGCCAGACCGCCGCCAGGCCCAACGCGAGGGCGGCAAAGCCAAGCTGGAAGGGATAGCCGTCCTGCCAGCCGGGGATGCTAGGCGCCGTCTGCCATTGCCCGTAGAGCAACTGGGCGAGATAGAGAAAATGCTCCTCGAAGGCCACCGGCGCGGGTCCCTGCACAGACCAGAGGGGGAGCAGGCTCGCCAGCCCGGCCGCGGCGGTGAGCGCCACGACCAGCAGCGCCATGCGGCTGCGCTCCACCAGCCAGACGTAGGCCAGCAGCAGCAGCGTGACGAAGCACGCCAGCCCGGCCTGGATGCGCCAAATCCAGAGCAGACAGAGCACAACGACCCCTGCGGCGCTGGGCGAGCGGCTGTCAGCATAGGAGGCTGTCCCGGCCAGCGCCAACGGCAGCAGCCCCAAGACCAGCGCATCGCTCAGACTGCCGCGTACATAGACGGTCGCCAAAAAGGGAGGCAGCAGCATGTAAATCAGACCGCCCAACCCGGCAGCGCGGTCGCCGAAGCGCTGGCGGAGCCAGGCGTAGACGCCTAGCCCGCCGAGGATAAAGCTGACGGCGAAGACTGCACGCACCGCGCTGACGGGGGTGAAGCCGAGCAGGATCAGGGGCTGCACCAGGAGATAGGCCCCCCGGCCTGTCCCTCGCCATAGGTCCGGCGTTGTGGCGATGCTTGCCAGTGCGCCGGCATGAACGGCATTGAAGACCGGAACGTAGCCCTCCAACGCCTGCCAGTAGCCCGGAAAGGTTGCCGGCGCCCAGGCAAAGAGGCTGCCGGCGAGGGTGACCCAAAACCCCAGGCGGGCAGTCTGCTCGACGACAACACTCATGGGCAGTCAGGCGCCTCCGCACATGGGTGAGTCTGCTCTAGGAGGCGACCAGCAGCTCGTCGTCGGCCTCTTGCCCGTGGGCGGCGTCGAGCAGGATGCCCCCACCCTCGGCGCCGCCCGGCTCATCTCCCCGCGCGGCTGCCGGGGTGCCTTGGGAGACTCGCCGGGCGTGGGCGCTCAACAACTCCAGGTCAGTCACGGTCAGCCCGTAGCGGTTAGCCGGGTGGTTGAGGATGCGCACCAGGTCCAGGGTAATGATCCGGGCCAGGTCGGCGACCGAGTGGAAGTCCTGCCATTCGACAAAGGCGCCGCGCATGAACTCATAGGCTGCCGGCGTGCGCCGCCCAACCAGGCGCAGGGGCAAGACCGAGCGTTCCAGCTTCCACGCCAGGTGCCACTCGGCGCCAGCAGGCGCGGTGATGTCGCGCCCCAGGAGGAAATAGACCCGGTCGCAGTTAGCGATCAGCTCAAACATATCATCGTAAGAGACGCCGTGGACCGGCGTGCGCCGGATTTCCACGCCGATCTTGACCGGCAGATCGGCCACGGCGCGCCCGATGACGGCCCGCTCATTCTCTAAATCGTTGGTGGCGCTGACAAACAGCCGTAACTTTTCAGCCATAACCCGCAGACGCGTGCTTGTTCCCCTGGTCCGATCCCCCGGCCCGATTGCCTGCCCTTAATGTACACCTATTCTTGCCACTGAGCCAAAACCTAGACGCACAATTTGCAGTTCTGGCGCCCAAGGAGGACGGGGGTGGCCGTTTGGCAGGGGCCGGTCTAGGTTTGTGCTGCCGCGGGCGCCCCTACCAGGGGGCGGGCGCTTCGGCAGACTGAGGCGGGTAGCCGCCGTTGGGGTTTTGCAGCATCTGCAAGTCGGTGTCCACCATCAGCCGCACCAGAGAGCGAAAGTCTACCGTGGGTTCCCAGCCGAGCTTCCGGCCCGCTTTGCTGGCGTCGCCCACCAGCAGGTCTACTTCCGCCGGGCGGTAGAACTTGGGGTCCTGCACCACATACTCGCGCCAGTCCAGCCCGGCATAGCTGAAGGCTTCCTCGACAAACTCCTGCACGCTATGGGTTTCGCCGGTTGCGATCACATAGTCGTCCGGCTCCTCCTGCTGGAGCATCAGCCACATGGCGCGCACATAGTCGCCGGCATAGCCCCAGTCGCGGCGCGCCTCCAGGTTGCCCAAGCGCAGCTCATTCGCCAACCCCAGCTTGATACGCGCTACCGCGTTGGTGATCTTATGGGTGACAAATTCCAGACCGCGGCGGGGCGAGTTGTGGATCCAGCCCTGGCCGACGCCGGCGTGGAAGGTGCCGGTGGTGGTTGCCAGGTCGAAGAGCCAACCCCGATAGTCAATGGCCTCGGCCTTGACCACCTCCTCCAGGATGCGAGGTAAGTGCTGCCCCTTCATCCCTGGCGCGCTGGGCGAGTTCAGGTTGATCTGGTAGTAGAGCCGTCCATCCCGCTCCTCGGTGCAGACGATGGCGCGCTGGCTCAGGGTGGTCAGTGCCAGCCAGTACAACCCGGCGGCTAGGATGGCCGAGGCCGTGCGAAAGCCCTGGAACTCGTAGGTACAGGGCGTGCTCTTGAGACCATCGCCCGCATTGAAGCCGCGCAGAAAGGCCAGACGCGCCTCCGGAGACGCGTTCAAGACCCGCTGGGGGATGCGTTTGCAGCCGTTGTGCGTGTAGAGCGACTCAAAGATGTAACGGCCATGACGGCTACCTGGAACGGCCATGCGCACAAGGACAACAAGACGGTCCACCGCATCGCCGCGCGTGGGGCTGTCTATCACGCCACCAGCGACCATGTGGTCTTTGCCCAGAAAGACTGTAAAGATGGGAAA
>DATLZJ010000769.1:0-6050 GCA_035574055.1 Caldilineaceae bacterium | reverse complement strand
CAGACGTTTGAGGCCGGAACGGAAGGCAGCGACGCGCGCCTCGCCCCACGATGCCTCGGCGCCGGAGGTGGTGTCGGCGAGCTGGCTCAAGAGCAGGTTGAGGTCGCCCACCAGCTCGACGGCCGCGGGCAGCACAGGATCGCGGTTCTCCCACGGCGCTACCCAGACCACGGGGACGTTGGTCTGCCACGGCTTGACCAGCTCCACCACATCAAAGCCGGCGGCCACGATGGCATCCGCTTCGTCGAGCAGGGTGTAGACTGGGTCAGTGCGGGTCAATCCCACGGTGCCGGCGGAGAGGGGGTGGTCATCGGGCAGCGCGCCTTTGGCCTTGGGCGTGGTGATCACCGGCGCGCGCAGGCTCTCGGCCAGGCCGGCCAGCGCCGCATAGGGGCGTTGTGGCTCTAGCCCCAGACCGGCGACAATGAGCGGGCGCTGCGCCTGGGAGAGCAGGCTGCGCGCCTGGGCCAGCGCGGCTCCATCTGGGGCCGGCTGTGCGGGCGCGATCCGCGGCGCGTCGCTATCCTCGGTCTCTTGGGCGGCGTCTTCGTTGCTGAGTTGGAGGTGAACCGGCCCCGGCCTACCGTCCAGCGCAGTGGCGATGGCCTGGGCGACAGCGCCGGCTGCGTGTTGTGGGCCGAGCTTGATGCTGGCCTTGGTGATGGGCGCAAAGAGCGCCTGCAAGTCAATCACCTGATGGGTATAGCCGGGCAGGAGCGCGTCCGGCTTTTGGGCCGTAAAGACAAGCACGGGACCGCGATCCAGATAGGCGTGGGCCACGCCGACGACAGCGTTGGTTGCGCCGGGGCCGAGGGTGGTCAGGCAGACGCCCACCGTGCCGGTCAAGCGCGCATAGGCGTCCGCCATGAAGAGCGCGGACGATTCGCTGTGGACCAAGATGAACTCAATCCCCCGGCGGCGCAGGGCGTCCAGCAGCTCAACGGTTTCACCGCCGGGCAGACCGAAGACATATTGCACCCCTGCGGTCTGGAGCGCAGCGGCGACGGCGTCGGCGACGGTCGGCATGGCTCAGTCGCCCTCAACGGCGGGGGAGCGCTGTGTGATCTGCTCGGCCTGGGCGCGGAAGGCGGCCATGTCCACGACCTGATGGGTGAGCCGCGCCTCCTCGGCGGCGAAGGCCAATAGGTGGCTTTCCAGGGCGGTGCGGGCGCTGGTCAAGGGTTCGGCCTCGCCTCGCAGCACGCGCAGGAAATCGCGCATGAGGCCGTGGTCGCCGCCGCCATGCCCTCCCTGGTGCGTATCCAACGGCACCTGTTCAACTGCGCCGCTGGCATGGTCGTAGATGGTGATCTCGGAGGGACGGCCAAAGCGGGCGCGGAGGGTGGCGCGAGTCCCGTCGTAGCGCATCGAGCGATGTTCCTCGTTGGAATGGCCGTGCATGACCAGCACCACCGAGGTACTATCTTCCAGCTCCATGGTCACGACCTGATGGTCCACCACGTCATTGTCACAGCGGTAGACGCAGCGACCATAGGGGCCGGTCTGGAGGGCGTGAAGGCGCGCTTCTCGGCCTACGTCCGAGCAGAGGACGGTGAAGGGCCAGATAGCAGGCGCCTCCAGGTCAATGCCGCGTTGCGCGGCTTCGGCGCGTAGCTCGGTAAAGGGGCGCAGCTCCAGGTAGATGCCAGGCGCAGAAAAGGCGCACTCCGGCTCGATGGGGCAGCCGTCGGTGCAACGCTCCGGAATCTCCGGCCCAACCTGGTTGGCGCGGAAGTGGCGCAGCGAGCCGACCGAGCTGAGGCGGCGCACGGGCGAGCGCAGGTTCCAGACTAGGATATCAAGGTCGTGGCAGCATTTGGCAAGGATCATGGGGCTGGATAGCGCCGCGTTGCGCCAGTTGCCGCGCACAAAGCTATGGGCCATGTGCCAGTAGGCCACATTCTCGCGATGCTCGACGGTGATGATCTCGCCCAGCCGGCCCGATGCCAGCACTTCATGCAGCGCTCGCCAGAAAGGGGAGTAGCGCAGCACGTGGCAGATCTGGAGCACTTGGCCGGTGCGCTCGGCGGTCTGGACAAGCTCGATGCAGCCGGCCAGGGTGTGCGCCATCGGCTTTTCCAGCAGGACGGGATAGCCGGCCTCCATGGCTGCCACGGCAGGGGCTACATGCATTTGATCCTGTGTAGTGATAATTGCGCCGTCGGCCAGGCGACCGCGGGCCAGCAACTCCTCCCAAGAGGAATAACACTGGCTGTCGTCTAGGTCGTGCTCCTCGGCGAAGCGTTGGCGGCGAACGGGGTCCGGCTCGGCCACGGCGACAAAGCGCACCTCATCGGGGTGCAAATGGGCATAGGAGGCATAGGCGCGTGCGCCGCGTTGGCCCGCGCCGATTAGGACAAGCTCAAGGGGTTGGGACATAAGGCGTTCCTATCTATCCAGTCTTACTTATCCGTCTCTTCTGGGTAGTCCACCCTCATAGGGTGACGGTCACCACATGGCCGGCGCCGGGGCCGGCCTGGCAGACAAAGGTAGGCGGACGCCGGCCAAAACGCCCCTGATAGGCCGCGGCCAACGCCTGCTCGACCTGATTCACCGCGCCGGCGGCGACCAGGACCACCACACAACCACCCCAGCCCGCGCCGGTCAGCCGGGCGCCGGCCACACCGTCCAACCTGCCGGCAGTATCTACCAGAAAATCAAGCTCCGGTGTGCTGATCTGGTAGTCATCGCGGGCGCTGGCATGGGCCTCGATGAGCAGCCGTCCTACTTCCTCGACGTCGTTGCGCTCCAGCGCAGCTATCGTTGCCAGGACCCGGTTGTTCTCCGACCAGACATGGCGAACGCAGGCCATCACGCGCAGCGGGTTGTCCGGCGCGACGCCGGGGATCTCATCCAGCTTCAGCCCCATTTGGGCCAGCTCCGCTGGCGTGATTTCACCCACCAACTCGCGCTCGATCCGGGGCCAAGGGGCATCCTGAAGCACCCGCAGATCGGGCATCGGTGGGGCGAGCCTTTCCAGCAGGAGGAGGGCGGCGCGGCAGGCGGCGACGCGTTGATTATACTCGCCGCGCACATTGTCATGGTGGACGCCGGAATCCACAACCAGCAGCCGGTGGCTGGATGGGAAGGGGATGTGGCGGAACGTATATTGGCCGTTGGCGTCGGGCAGACAGTCGAGAAAGAGGGCATGGTCGCGCCGGCTCAGGAGGGCGGCAAAGTGGTCCATCATGCCGCCGCGCGTGCCTACATACCATTCGGCGTCGGCGCAGAGATGGGCGAGGTGGGCGAGGTCGGGCTGCCAGCCGGCAAAGTGGGCCAGGGCGACGGCTGTCGCCACCACCAGCGCCGACGAGGAGCTAAGGCCGGCGCCACGCGGCACGCCGAAGGGCGCTGCGCCCACGACCAGGGCATCCATGCCCGGCGGCATGGTGGGCGATTGGTTAGCGACCATCTGGCCGGCCCCGCGCAGATAGTTGCTCCAATGACCGGGCGCCGCGGGCGGGATGGTCTGGGCCAGGGTGAAGTGGAACGGCTCAAACGCAGGCTCAATGTTGGCGACATGAAGCTCTCGGTCGGCCCGCGGGCGGGCCAGGAGCAGGATATCCTTGTCCAACGCGGCGGGCAGCACAAAGCCGTGGTTGTAGTCGGTGTGCTCGCCGATGATATTGACCCGTCCGGGCGCGCGCAAGATGGCGACGGGGCCGGGGCCGTAAAGCTGGCGGAAGTAAGCCAGGGCGTCCCGGTAGCGTTGGCGCTGGGCCGGCGCGCCTGGGCCGTAGATCGGCGTGAGCGCATCATTGACGGCAGCTAGGGCGGCGTCACGCATTTCATTCACCCTCATCATTCATCACCTCACCCGTCACGGCAGGCGCTCCTGGGAATGGTCTAGAGTGACCGGCGCAGCCAGTTCGGCGGAGCGATAGGCGGCCAGGGCGACCTCCAGCGCCTTGAGGCCGTCGAGGCCGGTAATGGACGGCGGCCTCTCGGTGCGCACCATCTCGACAAAATCCGCCATGAGCGCGGCGTCCATATCGCTGCCCCAGTGGACCCAGCGGGTCTTGCCCCAGCTCTCGGCGCTGACCGACAAGTGTTGGCGGAAGGCATCTACCGTCACAACGCCGTTGGCGCCGGTCAGCTCGATCTTGACATCGCCCCAGGTGGGGTAACTGGATGGGCGGGACCAGCTTGTGTCAAGGGTGCCATAGACGCCGTTGGCGAGGCGGAAGGAGAGGAGGCCGGCGTCGTCAATGCCCAGGCCGGGGTGAAGCAGGTCATAGCCGATCTCGGCATAGACCTCCACCACCTCTGTGCCCCAGAACCAGCGCAGCAGATCAATGACATGCACTGTGTGGTCCATCACTGCGCCGCCGCCCGCCAGCGTCCTGTCCACAAACCAGCCGCCGGGCAAGCTGCCGTGGTTGGTGCATTTGGCGCTGTAGACTGTGCCCAGATCGCCGCGGTCGATCATCGCCTTGAGGTGGACAATGGGCGGCGAAAAGCGGACGGGAAAGGCGATTTGCAGGCGCGCGCCGGTCTCTTGGCAACGCGCCAGCATGGCGTGGGCGTCGGCCAGGGTGGTGGCGATGGGCTTCTCACAGAGAATGTTGCGCGTATAGCCTGCGGCCAGGTGGACCAGGGGCGCGTGCTGCGCATTTTCGGCGCAGATCAGCACGCCGTCCAGCCCGTTGTCGAGCAGCGCCCCGGCCTGGGCATAGAAGGTCGTGGCGAAACGTTGCGCGGCGGCTTCGCCGCGGCGGGGATGATCGTCGTAGACGCCTGCCAGCTCAACGCCGCGCATCCGGCGCAGCGCAGCCGCATAGCTGTAGGCGTGGCCGTGGGCAACGCTGAGGATGCCCAAGCGAATGGGGGCGTCGCTCATGCAACCTCCTCGCGGAAGCCGGCCAGCTCCACGGGCTGGCCGCTGCGGACCGACTCAATGCAGGCCAGCGCCACCTTGACCGCCCGGTACGCCTCTTGGGGCGTCACCAGGAAGGGCTTGCCCTGCTCCAGACACTCCAGAAAGTGGGCAAGCTGGCGGTAGTAGGGGTCATCATGGGGAGCCAAGGGGTTGGCGCCGCGTTCAATGCTCTGGCTTGGGTCCAGTGGGTTGGGCTTCGTCCAGATCAGCGGCGGCGGCTGGAAGGAGTCCCATTCCAGCAAACCCGCGTCCCCCGCGATCTCAAGATGGGTGCGGAACTGGCCGGGCGGCAGCGCCCAGCTACAGTCAATGTGGCCCAACGCGCCGGAGGAGAAGCGTAGCGTGAGCAGTGCATGGTCGGTCTCTGGGATGCCCTGGAAGGTCAGGCCCCTGGCGAAGACCCGCTCGACCTCGCCGGCGCACCAACATTGGAAGTCAATGTCGTGGATGCCCAGGTCTAAGATGACGCCGCCGCTGCGAGTGAAATCTCGGTAGAAGGCGCTGGAGAACTCGGAGCCGGAGCGTGGGTAAGAGCCGGCGCGCATGGTGCGGATCACGCCCGGCTTGCCGATGGCGCCGCTGTCGATCAGCTCCTTGGCGCGGGCATATTGCGGGAAGAAGCGCACCACATGGGCGACGAAGAGGGGCGTGCCCGTGGCTTCGCACGCCTCGATCATCTCTTCGCACTCTTGCAGCCGCCGGCCAAAGGGCTTCTCACAGAGGATGGGGACGCGGGCGGCCGCCGCAGCCAGCACGGCGGCGCGGTGGCCGTCGGTGTGGGTGCAGATATCCACCACATCCACTTGGGCCAGCAACTCGTCTAGCGATCCGCAATCGGCCCCACCATGCTCGGCGGCGAAGGCCGCGGCTCGTTCGGGATTCCGGTCATAGACGGCGGCCAGGGTGACGGGCAGTTTTTTCCATTGGGCGCTATGGAGGCGGGCAATGGCGCCTGCGCCGACGATGCCGACACGGGTCATGGTTTCCTCTCGACCACGAATTTCTCTGCTACAAGCTTTTCAGCCATCGGTTGCGGCGCGACGGCCAGCGGCGTCGCCCTGGTATGGTGTAACAGCCAGAAGCAGGCGGCGGCGGCCAGGGCCAGCGCTGCACAGGCAGCAAAGAGGGTGGAAAAGCCGGCCAACTGCACCAGTGTGCCGCCCATCAGCAG
>DATLZJ010000768.1:0-8111 GCA_035574055.1 Caldilineaceae bacterium | reverse complement strand
AAAAGGTGGACGAGGCGGTTGGGTTGGCCGTGGAGTGTAGCTTCCGTGCCAAGCCCGGCTTCGATGTGGCCCAACTGGCCTTTTCTTTTGGCGGCGGCGGCCATCCGCCGGCGAGCGGCTGCACCATTCCGGGCGCCCTGGCCGAAGTGACGGCGCAGGTGATCCCGGCGCTCAAGGCCGCGCGGCGGATGCAGGTCGAGCAGCGGGTCAAGGCGGCGCATGGCGGCTGAGGCTCCACCGGGCCGCGCGCCGGGGCTGCATGGGCTGCTGGTGGTAGACAAGCCGGGATTGCCTGCGGACCCTCCTACCCCCTTGCCCCGTTTGCTCACCAGCCATGATGTGGTCCAGCAGGTGCGCCGCTGGAGCGGCCAGCGGCGCATCGGCCATACGGGGACGCTGGACCCGATGGCGAGCGGCGTGCTGGTGCTTTGCCTGGGCCAGGCCACCCGCCTGGTAGAATATTATCAGGGCCACGACAAGACCTATCTGGCTGAGGTCCGGCTAGGGGCGGCCACCGATACCTATGATGCGACCGGCCGGGTGACGGAAACGGCGCCCATCCCGCCGCTGGAGACGGCGACCATCGAGCGGGTGCTCTCCCGCTTCCAGGGCGACCTGCTCCAGACGCCGCCTGCTTATTCGGCGCTCAAGCAGGGGGGCGAGGCGCTCTACCGCAAGGCGCGGCGGGGTGAGGCTGTGGCCACGGCCCCGCGGCGGGTGATCATCTACCATCTGGAGTTGTTGGCCTGGCGCCCGCCCGACCGGCTTTCGGTGCGGGTGCGCTGCTCGGCAGGCACCTACCTGCGCAGCCTGGCCCATGACCTCGGCATCGCCTTGGGCACGGTCGCCCATCTGGTTGCATTGCGCCGCGAGGTCGCCGGCGCCTTTACCTTGGACCACGCCCACACGCTGGAGGCAGTCCAGCAAGCGGCCGGCCAAGGGGCGCTGGCCGACCTGCTCTTGCCAATGGGGACAGGTCTGGACCTGCCCGTGCTCCTGGTGGACGGCGAGGCGGCTCGGCGGCTCGGACACGGCCAACAGGTGGCCGTCCCCGCCGAACTGCTGGACAGCCTGCCCGGGTCTGACGGGCTGGCCCAGGCGCTGGATCCCTCCTCGGCGCTGCTGGGTATTGTGCGCTGCCTGGGCGCGACCGAAGGCGATAACTTGCTCTGGAAGGCTGAAAAGTGGCTCACGGTCTAGAACCGCTCTCTATGCAGATCATCACCGATGTTCGTTCCGTCCACCTGCGCCGGCCAACGGCGCTGACCATTGGGAATTTCGATGGCCTTCACCGCGGCCATCAGGCGCTCTTGCTCGAGCTGCGCCGGTTTGCCGCCGAGCTCGCAGCCGCCGGGCCGGATGACGGGGTGGAGGGAACGGCGCCGGTCGCGACCGCGCTCCTCACCTTCGACCCCCACCCGCTGGCGATCCTTCGCCCGGACCTCGATCTCAAGCTGCTGACGACCCCGCTGGAGCGGCTGCGCCTGGCCGGCGCGCTGGGCATTGACCTGGGCATCATCCAGCCCTTTACCCAAGAGACGGCTGCGCTGGAGCCGGCGGAGTTCATGGGCTGGCTGAAGCGCCATATCAACCTGGCGGCGCTGGTGGTGGGGCCTGATTTTGCCATGGGGCGCAACCGCGCCGGCAACCCGGCGGTGCTGGCGGCGCTCGGCGAGCAGCTTGGCTACCGGCTTCGGGTTATCGAGCCGGTGGACTGGCAGGGCCAGTCGGTGCGCAGCAACGCCATTCGCCGCCTCATCGCCGAGGGCCGGGTCGAGGAGGCAGGCGAGTTGTTGGGCCGCCCCTATCATGTCAGCGGTGTGGTGGTTGCGGGCGACCGCCGTGGCCACCAGATCGGTGTGCCGACGGCCAACCTCCAACCTCCGGCCAACAAGCTCTGGCCCGCCGATGGCGTCTATGCCACCCGCACCTGGCTCCATGACACCGGCGCAGTCTACAACAGCGTGACGAATCTGGGCGTGCGCCCGACGGTGGACGGGCTGCATCACCGGCTGGAGACTCACCTGCTGGACTTCCCCCCTGCCGGCCAGGACGGCGATCTCTACGGCCAGACCCTGACCGTCGAGTTCATCCGGCGGCTGCGCGGGGAACAGCGCTTCAGCGGCTTGCCGGAGCTGGTGGCGCAGATCCAGCGCGATATCGCCGCCGCCCGCAGCCTCTTGGCGCCGCCGGATTCGGCCCAATTGCCCTTCTTCTTGGAGACCCAGCCGGCCTGAGCCGGCCTTAACCCATGCGGGCGCTCTGTCTATCGGCCCAGCTTCCCGGCCATCTGGATTGGGGCGGCTATCTGGAGACCGCCGCAGAGTTGGTCCGGCGCGGCCATAGGCTGCTCTGGGCCAGCGGCCCGGCCGTGCAGCCCATCGTCGAGGCGGCGGGCGTCCCCTTTCATCCCCTGAGCGAGACCGGCTGGCGCTGGCCGCCGCCTCCGCCGCTCGCCGATGATCCCGGTGTAGACCCGCACGCATTGCGGCGACAAAAACAACGCCGCGCCTTGGACCAGTGGCTGGACCCGGCGCGGGTGGCTCCGGCCACGGAGGAGTTGCACGCGCTGGTCGAGCAATTCCACCCTGATCTGATCTTGAGCGAGATGTTTGTGGCCGCAGCCGGCCTAGTCGCCGAAGCTGCCCGGCGCCCGCTGGCGGTGATGGGCTGGCCGGCGCCGGCCGCGCCACCGGCCGCGGCGCTTCCCGGCGACGATCTCACCCAGGCGGCCCGGGCGCGGCTTCAGGAATTGCTAGGCCGGTTTGGGTTGGATGGGCGCAACTGGACCGCAGCCGGTCCCCCGGCCCTCTGCTCGCCCCATCTCCATATCAGCTATTGGAGTCCAAGCTGGTTTACCGGCGTGGCGTTGGGCGCGCAGACGGTCCATGTGGGCGGCAGGATGCCGGCGCGCCGCCCGCAGCAGACGCCCGACCCTGCGCTGCCCCCGCCCGACGGCGCGCCATGGGTGTTGATCACCCTGGGGACTAGCTTCAACCGGGACCCCAATTTCTTTGTGGCGGCCAGCCATGCCGCCGAGCAGATCGGTTGTCTGCCGCTGATCGCGGTGGGCGCGCCGCTCACCGCGCCCTGGGTACAGGCCATGCGCCCGCGGCTGGCGCGCAGCAGCGTCCTGGCCGCCAGGCTGGACTTCGCCGCCGTGCTGCCCTTTGTGGCCGCCGCCATCCATCACGGCGGCGCGGGGACAACCCATGCGCTGATCCGCCATGCCATCCCCCAGATCGTCGTGCCCCATGCCGGCGACCAGGTGCGCCAGGCGCAAGGGCTGCTGCGCACCGGCGCGGGCCTCTATCTGCCGGCCAAGGAGGTGACGGTCCCCCGGCTGGTGGCCGGGCTGGCCGAGGCGCTGCCCGACCGCTCGCCCCTGCGCGCCCAGGCCCAGGCGCTCCAGGCAGAGTTTGACGCCCTGGGTGGGAGCGCCGCCGCCGCCGACCAGTTGGAGGCGCTCATGGCGCGACTGTGACGGCCGGCAAAGTTGAGACTGAATGACTTTCTGGGCCGCGGGACACAAGATAACGCTAAGGCAAGCTGTGGTAGACGTGCCAAAAGCTGACACGCTAGAACTGACACGCTAGAAGAGGAAACATGCAATCATTGATCGAGCGGATCCGGCGCGAAGGGCGCAACCTAGGCCGCGGTATTTTGAAGGTAGACGGCTTCATCAACCACCAGCTCGATCCTGCGTTGACGGTGGAGATGGGGCAGGAGTTCGCCCGGCGCTTTGCCCAGGCCGGCGTGACGGGCGTCACCAAGGTTGTCACCGCCGAGGTCAGCGGCATTGCGCCCGCGCTGGCAACAGGGATAGCGTTGGGCGTGCCGGTGGTCTACGCGCGCAAGACGCGACCCATCACCATGGCCGAGGGCAGCTACCGGGCCGAGGCGCCCAGCCACACCAAGGGCGGCGTGGTCGAGCTGATCATCTCGCCGGAGTACTTGCGGCCCGGCGACCGGGTGCTGCTGATTGATGACTTTCTGGCGACGGGCCAGACCATCGCGGCGCTGGCCGCGCTGATCGCCCAGTGCCGCGCCACCCTCTGCGGCATCGGCTGTATCATCGAGAAGGGCTTTGAAGGGGGAAGAGACCTGCTCGCGCCCCTCCAGGCGCCGATCATCTCGCTGGCGATCATTGACAGCATGGAGGGGGCGGAGATTGTGGTACGCGTTGGCGAGGGAGGGGGGATGGTCGGCGAGGGCTATGGGGCCGCAACCCGCTCGTCCGGCGGATAGTCCAGTTGATAGTCCAGTGGGTAGAGGTCGGGACGGCGGTCGGCAAAGACCGGAATCTTGCGCCGCACGGCATCTACCTGGCTTAAGTCAATCGTGGCGGTGAGCAACATCTCTGCCTCGCCCCCCTCAACCAGCGTCTCGCCCCACGGGTCAATCAGGGCCGACGCGCCGAAGAAGGATGCGCCCTTGCTGCTGCCCACCCGGTTGCAGCCGGCGATAAAGCATTGGTTTTCAATGGCGCGGGCGCGCAGCAGGGTGCGCCAATGCTCGCGGCGCGGGTGGGGCCACTCGGCGGGCAGCACCATCAAGCGCGCCCCTTGAAGCGCATAGCCGCGAAACAGCTCCGGAAAGCGCAGGTCATAGCAGATCGCCAGCCCCGTCTTGCCCCAGGGCAGGTCCAGCACGACCGGCTCCTGGCCGGGCGCGAGGTAGATTTCCTCCTCCATCAGCCGGAAGAGGTGGATTTTGCGGTAAGCGCCGTGGAGCCTGCCGTCCGGCCCATACAGCGCCATACAGTTGTAGAAACGTTCTCCCGGCTGGGCTTCCAGGAGTGATCCGGTCAGCCAGATGCCGTGGGTGTGGGCCAGGGTCGCGAGCCGGCCAAACCAGCCCGGCCCACCTGCTGTCTCCGCCAGGGGCGCGGCATGGGCGGCAGCGTGCTCCAGGTCATAGGCGGTGCTCCACAGTTCCGGCAGCACCACCAGGTCGCTGCCGCGCCGGGCGGCCTCGGCGATCAACGGCTCGGCGCGCGCAAAGTTCTCGGCAGGTTCTCCCAGCCGGCAATCCATCTGCACCAGGGTGAGGGTGATCGTGCTGTTCATGGGCGATTGCCTTTGCTCGTTCTGCCTTTGCTCGTTCTGTTGACCATCCGGCTTATCTACCCGGCGCCTTTATCCGGCCCGTTCGTCCGGGTCGGGCAGGATTTCGACGCTGGCGCCTGGCGCCGGCTGGGTATAGTCTCCCAGGCGCCCGCGGCCTGTTTCCGGCGGCAGCGAGGGACGCGGCGCGGTGTTGATCTGCAGCCGGTCGGGCTGCGACGGCGGGATGGCCGCGCCCATCCAGGCCAGCACAGCGCCGATAATCAGCAGCACCGCCGGCCACCATTGCAGGAGCGCGCTCTGCAGCTCATTGTCCACAGAATAGGTGATCAGGCCAAAGAGGACCAGCACGCCGCCGGGGATCAGCGCCCACCAGTGACGCCGGGGGCCGGCCAGCAGGTAGACCAGGAAAAAGACCAGCCCCATGCCCACGAATAGCGCCGCGCCCAGTGTTTCCGTGCGCTTGACATGCACCGTAAAGGCGATCACCCCGGCCAGGACAAGCATAAACCCGCCGGGCAGAATGGCCCACCAGTGCTCAATCCGGTCTACCAGATAGACGGTGGCAAAGGCCAGAGCCAGCCCGATAAAGATGACCGACGCCAGGTATGGCCGGGGAACGGCAGGCAGCGTACTGAGATAGACCATGGCGGCCAATGCAAGGAGCGTCCAGCCCGGCATCAGCCGCCAGTAGGTGGTACGGCGCACCAGATAGCTGGCGAGGATCGCCGCGCCGCCCAGCGCCAGCAACCCGGCCACAATGTATTGGGCGAGCGGCTCATAGCGGTTCAACAAGCCGAGGTTGAAGACCAGCAGCAGCACCCCGGCCAAGATCAGCGCAGCCGCCCAAAAGAGCAGGCTCCGCCGCCGCTCGCCGCGGGTCATCCTTGTTTCGGCCATTGTCTTGCGGCCATCGTCCTTCAGCCTTCGCCGCGCGAGTTTACATCCGGCCCATCTATACCCAGCTACTCGATGACCGACTACTCGACGACCGGCAGTGTCGTCACCTCGACATCGAGCGAGACGCCGCTGGCCGAAGCCCAGCCGATGGCGCCGGTATCCAGGACAACTTGGAGCCAGTCGCCGGCGGCGTTGCGGCCCAAGACATTCACGGCGCCGCCGCGCGGGATGCGGCCCACGAGGCCTGTATCGCTGTCCGGCTCCTCATAGACTGCGAGGAAGAGCGGGCGCGCCGCGCCGGTCGTGATCGGCTCAACCGGCTCCGGCGTCGGCGTTGGTTCCGGCGTCGGCGGGACGGCGACCGGCTCCGGCGTGGGGGTGGGCGTCTCCACCTCGACCGCGGGCAGGGCGCCGACTGCTGGGGTGGCATTGACCGCCTCTCGAATGACCCAGGCAAGCTCGCCGGCAGGTAGCTCGACCTGGACCCAGAGGCTGTCGGGCGAGCGGGCGATGGCGGGCAAGACGGCCCCTTCAGGCACCACACCTAGCGAATCAGCCTCGATGGCGGGCGCGGCGCGGGCGTGGACGCCGTTGGTCGCCAGCACGATGATGGCCGGCTCGTTGCCGCTCGGTATTACGTTCGTATAGGGCGGCGTCACCTCGATGCCGGAGGTAATGACCGTGCCGGGCGCTACAGGCTCGCCGCCCGGCGCGGCAGCCGCCGGCGTCTCCCCCGGCAGGGGCAGGCTTTGCAGATCGCCGCTGGGGGTGACAAACTCGGCAGTGACCCAGCCGGTGAGACCATCGGGCAGCAAGACCTGGACCCAGGCGCCGTCTGCCGAGCGGGCAATGGCAGGCAGGACCGTGCCGAACTCCAACAGCCGGATCACGTTGGTTTCCGCTATGTTCGGCTCCCGGCGGACGTTGACGCCGTTGACCGCGTTTACGGTGACGGTCATGGACGGGGCTTCGCCGGCGGCGACCTCCGGCGTCGGCGTGACGGTGGGTAGAGCGAGCTCGCTTTCCCCCGTTGCCCCCGGCGTTGCTTCAGTCGGGGCAGCCAACTCCTCTTGGACAGGCTCGCCGGTCGGCTCCAGACCTAGATACTCGCGCACCTGATTCACCAACGCGCGCGAGACCTGGCGCTCCTGGATCTGAATGAACTCGCCAAAGGCATACCCAGTGGTGCCGGAGAGGGGCTGTCCCTCGACCAGCGGGGTATCGCTGACAAAGAGTTGCAGCCAGTCGCCTTCGCGCCCAAGGACCATCAGCTCCTCGTTTTGTTGCAGGATGCGGATGACATTGGCGGTCTCATTGGGCGCGACGCGCGCGTTCACGCCATAGGTGCTGGTCACGATGCCGAACTCTTGGGTCACCAGCTCGGGGACGGGCGTCGGCGCAGGGGAGGCGGCCTCGGTAGGCGCCGGCGGGGGTGTGGTTGTCTCGGCCGGCGTCTCTGCAGGGACCATCGTTTCCGTAACCACCGCAGAAACCGCAGGCTCCGATGGTTCAGGCCCGGCCGGCGGCGTCGCGGCCACAGGCTCACCGCTATCGGTGTCTATCGGCAGAATGCGATAGGCCGTATAACCTACGACCGCCAACAGGGCAATTGAAATGATGGTGGGCAGCAGCCAGGCCAACGGGGAGCGGCGGGGTTTGACATACTCGACCGGCTGCCACTCGCGCCCCTCATATTCCGGCGTGGTTTGTAGCGACCATTGGTCCGTGACCCGCTGCTCCGATTCCTGCAAAATCCACCGTTCGTCGGGTGGAACGCCTTCTTGGAGCCGCCAGTTGTCGTTAGGACTCTGCTCTTTCATGTCGAGAATTCCCCTCCGGCGATAAAGCCCAGCCACTCTTGTGCCCTGCCCGCGCAGCGAGAACTGTCTGGATGAATAAGAGGAAGAATAATAGCCCCCAAGCGATGACTTGCCAGCGAATGCGCTCCTCGTCCAATAGCCCACGCCAGGCGGCGCCGGCTGCAATGAAGGTGAGGCTGACGGAGAGAGCGAAGCGGGTGCCCGGCGCGGCCCAGGCGGCGCGCCATCCTTGTGGCGTCAATGGATGCTGTCTTGTCTGGATCGTGCGGCGGATCTGTCGCCGCCAATTGGCGTAACTGGCCGTCGCCAACAAACCGGCTAGCCC
>DATLZJ010000767.1:0-5630 GCA_035574055.1 Caldilineaceae bacterium | reverse complement strand
CGGGCGGTGGAGGTGACCGACCCGGCCACCATCCAGGCAATCCAGGGGGCTGAAAGCGGCGTGGGCGACCAGGAGCCGCCGGCGTCCCATCTCTTTCGGGTGGAGATTGACGAGGTGGTGCTGACCCGGCCCGGCGTCCCGCCGGATCACCTGGTCATCGAGCTGTGGCGCGCAGGCCAGAAGCTAAAACGCATGGAGCGGCGGTAGTCATGCTATTGGCGACCTGCCAAGCCCTTCTGTCTTGACCTGACAGGTCGCCAGGATGCTTCGCTCGAAGGCTCTGCGCCCGGCCTACAGCAATTTGGCAATGTTGTCTACCAGCAGGAACAGCCCCAACAGCGCCACAAAGAGGGCAAAGCCGGTGCGCAACTGGTCGGGGTTGAGCACTCGCGTCAGCCGTTCGCCAACGACGACGCCGGCCAGGCCCGCCGCGACAAAGAGCAGGATCACCGCCAGGTCCGGCGCGCCGCTGCCCAGGTGGCCCAGCAGCCCGGCCAGGCTGTTCATGGCGATGATGACCAGCGAGGTGCCCACGGCTTGGCGGATGGGCATCCCCACCAGCATCACCAGGGCGGGCACGATCAGAAAGCCGCCGCCGACGCCCAGAAAGCCGGTCAGCACCCCCACGCCAGCGCCGCTGGCAATCGTGACCAGCCACCCGCGGCGCTCCCCCGTGTGCTGGGGGGGCTTGCGCACGATCATCAGCCCGCCCACTACCAACATGAGCAGGGCGAAGAGGATCAGCAGCGTTGTAGAGGGCAGCAGCTTGGATAGCCCGGCGGCGAGGTAGGCGGCCACCATGCCCACCCCGCCGAAGAGCAGCGCCACCCGCCAGTCGAGGGAGCCGCGCCGGCGATGAACCATTGCGCCGGCCGCGGCGTTGGCGCCCACGATGACCAGCGAGGCCGTGACCGCCGTCTGCGGGCTTTGGCCCACGATATAGACCAGCGCCGGCACCGTCAGGATCGAGCCGCCGCCGCCCAAAAAGCCCAGGGTCAAGCCAATGGCAAACCCCAGGAGCGAGTCAATCAGCCATGCGTCCACGCGCCGCTCCCGCCTCTAGGCTTCCTTAACTACCGGCAGCGCCGCCCGCCACTCGCTGCTGTCGCCGGTCAACGCCACCACATTGGCGAAGCCTTTGGCGCGCAGCAGGCTGGCCGCGATCTGCGAGCGGTAACCGCTGGCGCACTGGAGTACCAAGGTTTCCTCATGGGGAAGCTGGGCCAGGTGTTTGGGCAGAAAGCCTAGGGGGATGTTGCGCGCGCCGGCGATATGTTCCGCCTGGAACTCGCTGCGCCCGCGCACATCCAGGATTATCAGCCCGTTTTTGTGTAGCCGCTGCGCCAGCTCCTGTACGGTCATCGCCGGCAGCGTGGTCGCCCCTTCACCGATCACATCCGGCCCCCAGACGCCGGCGATGTGGTCTACGCCGATGGCGCGCAGGCTTCGCAGCAGCGCCGGCAGCGCCGCCAAATCGGGGACGATCAGGTAGAGCGGGCGGGTATAGTCCACAAACCAACCCACATAGGTGCTGAAGTTGTCGGCGGTGGCGGGGATATTGAGGACGCCGGGCAGCGCAGCGCGGCGGTACTCCTCGGCGGCGCGTAGGTCCATGATCTGGGCGCCCTCGGCCAGCAGCCGGTTCAGCGCAGCCTGGTCGAGCGGCTGCGGCGATGGCAGCGTCGCCAGCAGCGCCGGCCCTACCTTGTTGACCCGTTTCATCTGTGCGAAATAGTGCGGGACCTCCGGCTGTCCCTCCAGCAGCCAGCGTATAAAGGCCTCTTCGTCGGTGAACTGGAAGGCCGGATTAACCAGTTTCTCATAGCCCAACGTGGTGGAGGGAACGGCGCCAAGCGCCTTGCCACAGGCGCTGCCTGCGCCGTGGCCGGGCCAGATTTGCAGGTAATCGGGCAGCGTCTTGAAGCGCTGGATGCTCTGGAACTGGCGGCGGGCGCCTTCCTCTTTGGAGCCGGCCACCCCTGCCGCTTCCTCCAGCAGGTCGGGCCGGCCAATGTCGCCGGCAAAGAGAAAATCGCCGGTGAAGACGCCCATCGGTTTGTCGGTCGCCTTCGTATCGGTGATCAAAAAGGCCAGGTGCTCCGGGGTGTGGCCGGGCGTGTGCAGCGCCTCGACGCGCACATTGCCGACCATCCAGCGGTCGCCGTCGCGCACCGGAACCACATTCGGCTCATCCCCAAAGCCGTACTTCCAGTCATCATCCCCCATGTCGCTGAGATAGAGGGCGGCGCCGGTCGCGGCGGCCAGCTCCCGGCTCCCGCTCACAAAGTCAGCGTGGATGTGGGTCTCGGTGACATGGGTGATGCGCAGCTTCTCCTGGGCCGCTGCGGCCAGGTAGGGTGAGATATCGCGCGCCGGGTCAATGACCATCGCCTCGCCGGTGGCTGCGCAACCGACCAAATAGGATGCCTGGGCCAATTCCCGGTCATAGAAGTATTTCAGCAACATCGAATTGTCCCCTTTTCTCT
This sequence comes from Caldilineaceae bacterium, assembly GCA_035574055.1. Taxonomy (GTDB): domain Bacteria; phylum Chloroflexota; class Anaerolineae; order Caldilineales; family Caldilineaceae; genus QEUY01. The sequence goes on along the minus strand of DATLZJ010000767.1, from coordinate 3,144 downwards.
CAATTTCTTTCGCAATGCAGCGCAATACTACTAACGCACCGGAAAGCCTTGCGCCTGCCAGGCGATAATACCGCCCAAATCGTAGAGGTCCTGGTAACCGGCCTGGGCCAGCAAGCGGGCCGCGGCGGCGCTGCGCTGGCCGCTGCGGCAGTAGAGCACCACCGGCTGGTCGCGCGGGATCTCATGCAAACGCGCCGGCAACTGCTGGAGGTCAATGTTGACGGCGCCAGGGATATGGCCGTCGCGGAACTCCTGGGCGGTCCGCACATCCACCAGCAGATGGGGCTTCTGGGGCCGGCTGAATTGGGCCTGATATTGGGCCGGCTCCAGACGCTGGCCGGCGCGCGGTCGAAAGCTGAACATCGAACAACTCCTTCACAACCGATCTGGCATCCAGATCTGCCATCAAGATCGGGCATCAATGAGATAAACGGTTCCCGTTGGACCAACTCATCTTTGGATTCACATGTTGGATGCACATGTTGACCCAAATTCATGGCTGGATTGACGCAACGGCCCCCAGTATAGCGGGTTATTGCCGGCGCAGGTCTCCTCGCTTTCTTGGGGGAGCCATAAGCCCTAGCTTATAATACGGCGCAGGGTCAACCGGAGCATTCAACGGAGCGCACGCCAGTACGAACCTCTATCACGATGATAGACCTCTATAAGTTGGATATCTTTGTACAGGTGGTCGAGGAGGGCAGCTTCAGCGCGGCCGCGGCCCGGCTGCTCATGACCCAGTCGGGGGTGAGCCAGCACATCCAGGAGTTGGAGCGTAACTTGGGCGCGGTGCTTTTCCGGCGCAGCCCGCGCGGGGTGCGGCTGACGCCCGCGGGCCAGACGCTCTACGACTATGCGCGGCGCATCTTTGCTTTGGTGGCCGAGGCTGAAGCCGCGGTCAGCGATGTGACGCTGCTGCCCTCCGGCCAGGTCAACGTGGGCGCGACGCCAGGGGTGAGCATCTATGTGCTGGCCGAGTGGGTGCAGCGCTTTGCCGCCGCCTACCCCAACCTGACCGTCAACGTGCAGACCGAGATCACCCCGCGCATCGTCGAGGCGCTTTTGGCCCGGCGTCTGGACATCGGCTTGATCGAAGGCGAGCTGACGCCGGCCCAAACTGCCCAACTGGAGGTGCGCGAGCTGGAGCCAATTGACCAATTTGTCGTTGTGGGCAGCCGCCATCCCTTCTGGACGCGCCGTGAGGTGGCGCTGGCGGAGCTGGACGGCCAGCGCTTTATCATGCGCCAGCGGGAGAGCCAGACGCGCATCTGGCTGGATGCGGCGCTGGCCCAGCATGGCATCCGCCCCCGGATCGGGGCCGAGTTTGATACGGTCGAGTCCATCAAGCGCGCCGTGATTGCGGGGCCGGCGCTGACGATTCTGCCCGCCTATGCCGTGCATGACGAGCAGACCTTTGGCCTGCTGCGTGCGCTCCCCATCACCGGCAGCCCGCTCCAACGCACCCTCAAGCTCATCTGGGACCGCCGCCGCCCCTTCAGCCCCGTCACCCGCGCCTTTCTCCGCTATCTGGTGGAGCGCTTCCCCGCGCTGGCAGAACTGGCGCATCTCTGAAGAGCCGGCTCTTTGACTATAGGCTTACAGGAACTTGTGTCATAGCTAACAATCGCTAGAATATCCTGGTCTTCTTTGTCACACTATAGTTTTGTCACAGTGTAGTGACGGAAGTCCCCTCTCTCAATGATGAACTCTCAATGGCGGCAAAGGAATGGTTATGAATCTCGTATGGCTCGTTCCGGTTTCTGGTGTGGTCACGCTTGTATTTGTGAGCTATCTGGCTTGGGATGTCCTCCGTCGTGATCGCGGAACTCCAGCGATGCAGCAGGTCGGCAACGCCATCTACCGCGGGGCTGTTGCCTTTATGACTCGCCAGTACAGCACCATCGGTATTCTTGCCTTGGTGGTAGGAATCATCATTGTCCTGTTGATCAGCCTGTTTCAACGGACGGCGGAAACAGAGTATGTGGGCTTGGCCCTCGGCTTGCGTACAGGGGTGGCCTTCCTGGTTGGGGCAGCCGTCTCTGCCCTCAGTGGCATGATTGGTATGGTTGTGGCGGTGCAGTCGAACCAGCGGGTGGCCTCGGCTGCCCGGGGTGGCGTTGTGCCGGCCTTTGTCGTTGCCCTGCGCGGCGGCGCCGTAAGCGGCTTCCTGGTGGTGGGGTTGTCCCTAATAGGCGTCTTTGTCATGTTTTGGCTCTATGGCGGCTTTGAGCGCCCAGAAGTAGCGCCCTTCCTGCTGGTGGGGATGGGCTTCGGGGCCAGCTTCGTCGCCCTCTTTGCCCAACTTGGCGGCGGCATTTATACCAAGGCGGCTGACGTGGGCGCTGACTTGGTCGGCAAGGTGGAGGCCGGCATCCCCGAAGACGACCCGCGCAACGCGGCTGTGGTCGCCGATTTGGTCGGCGATAATGTGGGCGACTGTGCCGGGCGTGGCGCCGATCTGTTCGAGTCTACGGTGGCAGAGAATATCGGCGCCATGATCCTTGGCGTCGCGCTCTTTGTAGGCACCCGGCAAGTGGAGTGGATCTTCTTCCCCTTGGTTGTGCGCTCTCTGGGGTTGCTTGCCTCCATCGTGGGCGTTGTGGCTGCGACCGACATCCCCTGGTTCAAGCTCCGCCCGAACGAAGAGCCGATGAATGCCCTCTTCCGTAGCTATGGTCTTGCTGTGGCGCTTTCGGCAGTGGCGCTCTATTGGGTTACCGATGTGATGCTGAACAACCTCTGGTTTTTCTGGGCCGGCATGGTCGGGCTGCTGACGAGTGTTGCGATTGTATTGATCACCATGTATTACACGGAGGCGCGCTGGCGACCGGTCGCCTCCATTGCCCAAGCCAGTCTGCGCGGCACCGGCCCAAATATCATCACCGGTCTGGCCGTTGGGTTTGAGAACACCGCAGCTCCCGTCATCGTCGTCGGCCTCGCCTTGATCAGCACCTACTGGATGGGCACACAGGCAGCCGCCCGATTGGGAATCGAGGCCTATATGGGAGGTATCTATGGCACGGCAGTAGCCACGATGGGGATGCTGATGACCGCCGCCTTTATCTTGGCGATGGATACCTTTGGGCCGATTGTGGATAATGCAGGCGGGATCGTCGAAATGTCAGGCGCGCCCGATGCGATCCG
>DATLZJ010000766.1:0-3766 GCA_035574055.1 Caldilineaceae bacterium | reverse complement strand
GGCCGATGTGGGTGGCAGGTCTCAGCGCCCGCGCCGGTGACGACGCGGCGCCCGCCGGGCAGGACGGGCGTCATGTTAAGGGTACAGTATAGCACACTCGTCCATGTGCGCGTAGCCTGAGAGAGCGAGAGCGAAAAAGATTGAAGAGCGGGAGCCGGGCGAAGACGCCAGTGTATGAGGCTCCTTCTTGGCTCCCACTCCCTTCCCTTACAATTCCGCGCGCTGGCCGGTGCGTGGGCGCTACTCTGAGGCAGCTAGACGATGATGCTCCGGGTCCGGCTCTTCAACCGGATGCTCGGCCGCCTTGGCCCGCCGCTGCTCAGCCTCGGCCAGCGAGATCTCACCGGCATCATGGCGGGCGCGATACTCACGAAACTCCTCGTCGGTCATACCTAGAGGCTTTTCATCCCCCAAGACCCGGTGCAGCCCCAGCAGGAGGCCCTTGACTGTGCGCTGGATGAGCGCATCGCTGTGGGTTTGGGCGAAGGTCTGTACGGCTGCCGCCGGGCTGAGCGGCGCCAATCCATAGGCTTGCGCCAGCCGCTCCCGGTGGTGGGCGATCCACATATAGAGGTCGGCTTCGGTGCGACCCGGAAAGCTGCGCAGCAGATCGTATTCGCGGATGGCCTCTACGACTGGCAGATAGACGTTATCGTACCAGCTTTCCACTGCCTCGGACCACGTCAGCCGCTTGTCGCTGCCGGCGCGCGCCAGCTCTTGGTCGCGCAGGTACCGGTGCACCTCGATATGGCGCAGCAGCATCTCATAGCGGCCCGGCTCGGTGAAGCGGACGCCGTTGCCGGGCCGCAACTCATCGAGCTTGGTCTGGTCCATGAATTCCTTATGCTCTACCTTGATGATCCACTGGTCGCGCTCGAAGTCGTCCAGCGTCAACGGCACGTCGGTTTCCAGCTCGGTGACATAGGCTTCGATATGGGTTGCGCCATTGGCGCGCGCCACACTAACCCGGTGGTTGCCGTCTTTCACAAAGTAGACCTCGCCGATCTTGAACAGCTCGACCGGCGGGAAGCCCTCCATCGAATTGAGCGCCTCATCCAGACGGGTCCACCGTTCCTGGTTTACGCCGGCGCGCGGCAAAAACGTGCGCGTGAAGTCGCGATAGCGGCCCACGCTTCCCACAATTTGGTCCAGCGGCACCATCTGGGTGCCCTTTTCAATTTGCTGATGCGCCTTCAGCCGCTTGGCAACCTCGTCGTAGCTCACCAGGTCGGTATGGGCGCCGGTAATTAGCCCTAGCAGGTCGGCCATCTGCGCTTGGGTAACGCTGCGCCTGAACCGCTCGCGGGCCTCCATATGTTGAAACGCTGACGTCACAGTTCCTTCTCCTTGCTGCCTGTGTAAGCGGGTGTTGCGGCGTTAGCGCCGGTCAGTCCCTTGCTGGGGTGCCTACCCCAGCTCACAGACATGTACAGCCGCGCCGGGCGTTGAAAGGGCAATGCAGACGCTATTGCCGGCGCGACCCCTGGCTGCCATCTGCTTGCAGATGCACCGATAGTATTACGATTTGCAGCCCTCCAAGGTTCTATCCGGTCCGTCTGACTTCTATGTTTAGCTTCCAGTGATGCTTGTCTTCCGGTGATGCTTATCTCCAGGTGTTGCCTTCACCCTAGCAGGTAAGCACAGCGCACAGATTAGCCAAGCAAGATTAACAGACTATCAACGACCAGGGTCAATGGCGCGACGTTCATCCTACACATCAAACACGTCAACCTCCCAGGCCGGTCTCCTAGCCGGCCTGCTTGGCTCAAGCTATTAGTGTAGCATGGTTTTTCCAAAAGGGATATGCTACGTTGGCCGATACCGCTACAGCATCTGATGTGCAATGTCCACAACAACAGCTGTATAACAACCGCTTGAGCAGGATGGGGCGTTTCCCCCTTACGCTTGTCTCGCAACACCATCCCTCGGCTACAGAGGGCTACCGGCCAGCGACCAATGAAAACGTCCCGGCCAGTTGGAACCAGCCGGGACGCCTGGCGCGAGCGCGCGCCGCTCGCTAGCTGGCGCCCGGACTGGCGACCGCCGCCACACACTCATCGGCGCGCAGGCTCATACAATTCACGCCCTGGACGACCCCCTCCTTGGCCGGAATTTCCGCCGCCGCGAAACGAATGACCTTGCCCAAGCGTGAGAGGATGAAGAGATCATCCTGCGGGTTAGCGCCCACGGCGGCCACCACGCGCTCGGCTTTGATGGCCGTCTTGCCGCCGCCGCCCGGCTCCTTGTTTGCGCCGAAGCCGGACAACAGGCGGATGGTGCCCTTGCCCTCATGGCTGAGCAGAAAGACGCCGCCATCGGGCGGCGCTGCGGCGATGCCGATGACCTCATCGCTGGGGTCCACGCGCATGCCCAGGCAGCCGCGCACCGGCACCAGCCGCTCGTTAAAGCGAATGCCCAGCCCGGTGCGGGTGGCGATAAATAGCTCATCGCTGCCTTCCGTCCAGCAGGCAGCGGCGGGCGCGCCCCCTTCGGCTACATTGTAAAGCACTGTGCCCGACTGTAAGTTCTTGCCCAGGTATTGCTGGCCGATGCGCCGCACCTGGCCGCGGCGGGTGACGAGCGCCAGGTATGCGCCTCGCTTCCCTGGCAGTGGATCGGCAAAGAAGAGCGCCGGTCGCTCGCCGGCGCGCAGCGGAAAGCGCTCGGCCAAGGGGCGCGCCCGGCCACTTACCGGCGTCTCGGCGACGTCGGCCACGGCCAAGCGGAAGGCGCGGGCCTGGTCCGTCACCAGCGTGAGCGATGCGCTCACATCGGCCAGCAGCAGAAAGGCGGGCGGGTCCGGGTCGTTTGTCTCCAGGCCGAAGACCCCCATCCCGCCGCGGCGCTGGCGTGTGTAGAAATGGCGCGGCGTGCGTTTTGCCAGCCCCCCGGCGTTGATGGTGATGACATTGATGGTGGTGGGCGGCTCGCTTGGCTCCGGCGGCCCGCTGTCGTCCTCGCCTGTGGCCTGGCGCAGCGCCTCCTCCAAGGCTTCAATATAGGCCAGCACGTCCGGCGACACATTGCTTAGGTCAGGGCGCTCCAGCAACATGTTACGCTCCTTTGCGGTTAATTTGCTGGAATGGTCGCTGCGATCTGCAGGATATCCAGCGCATATTGGCGGCGCTCCGGCGCCAGGCTCTCCCAGGTGCCGCCGGCCTCCAGATGTTCCAGCACCTGGTCCGGCCCCCAGTTGTAGGCGACCAACATCCACTCAGTCTGCGGATAGCCCCGCTCGCTCAGGAGGGTGCGCAAGTAGTCCAGATAGGCGGCGGCCACCAAGACATTGCTGTAGCTGTCGAAAGGGTCCGAGGCTTGCAGCGCTGGCGCCCATTCGCGCCAGGTGGAGGGCCGGATCTGCATCAGCCCCATGTCCCCTGCACTGCTCAAGGCTAGCGAGTCAAAGCCGCTCTCCACATAGGCTTGGGCGGCGAGCATCTGCCAGCTCAGGTCATAGCGCGACGCCACCTCCTGGAACATCTGGGCATAGGTCATTTGCTGGCGATTGGCCTGGGCCGGATTGGGGGCCGGGGCGAGGGCGGTCTGACCACCGGCGGGAGGCGCTACGCCGGGCGCGGGCAGCAGCGGCGTCTGGGCGGCAGGCGGCAACGGCTCACCGGGCGCGGTGACCTGATCTGCCCGTACCACCGGCACGCCATCCACCACCTCCGGCTGGCCCTGCGGCGCGGTCACATCTTCGGGCCGGACGATGGGCGCTTGGGGCTGAGGTTGGGCAGGAGCCGCGCTGGAGGTGGGCGCCGGCTCG
>DATLZJ010000765.1:0-13803 GCA_035574055.1 Caldilineaceae bacterium | reverse complement strand
GCCAGCCCGCCACATAGGCTCGCCAGCGCCATATGCTCGCGCGCCTCGAGATCGTGGCCATCACGATACGCGCGGCGCAGCCCGCGCGCAGCCCGCCGGATCCCCTCGCGGGCCACCGCGTCGCTCAACGGATTGGCCTGGTTTGAGACCAGCGGCTCAATGCATTGGGTCAACGCGTCCAGCCCGGTGCTTGCCGTCAGCGCCGGCGGCATGGAGTAGGTCAGCTCCGGGTCTACCACGGCGACGCGCGGCAACATCGTCGGGCTGCGCAGGCTCACCTTGACCCGCTGCTCCGGAACCGCCAGCACCGCGTTGCGGGTGACTTCCGCGCCTGTCCCCGCGGTCGTCGGCGCGGCGATCACCGGCGCGGAGGGCACAGAGAGCGCGCGGCCCCGACCAATGACCTCCAGGTAGTCCAACGGCTCGCCGCCATTGGTCAACAGGGCAGCCACCGCCTTGCCCATATCAATGACACTGCCGCCGCCGATGGCAATCACCATATCGCAGCCAGCGGCGCGCGCCGTCTCTACCCCGGCGGCGACGCCCGCCACCGTCGGCTCTCCTGCGACCGTGACGCTTGCGCCGACCAGGCCCGCGGCCTGCCACGCCGCGACCAGATCACGGGCCGGCGCGCCTCTCTGGCCGGTCACGACCAGCGCACGCCTGCCCAGCTTGGCCGCCAATGACGCGATCTGCCCGGACGCGCCGGCCCCAAAGACAATCTGCTGCGCGGTTGCAAACTCAAAATGGATCGCCATCCCTACCACCCCGCATCGTCCGGAAAGACATTGGTATATCTGATGCTCTGGCGCGGCGTTGCCATCATTGGGGCCACCGTATCGCGCCAGCGCCGGTAATGGGCCGTCTCCTTATGCTGCGCCGGCGCCTCCGGCGTCCGGTAGACCTCCACCAGCACAAAGCGCGTGGGGTCATCCTCTTGCTGGAGTACGTCGAAACGGGCAATGCCCGGCTCCTGCACGCTGTTACGCGCATTCTCCAGAGTTGCGGCTCGGAACGCCTCAACGGCGTCGGGCGTCACCTGGACAAAGACATGGACCACCTGCATATGCGCCTCCCGTCCTGGGTATTTTGCCGGTTTTGTTTGTGCCTGACCTAATCATACCTTACGCGCCGCCGCCTCGCCCATATCCCGCTAGCGCCGCGTTAGGCGCTTGCGTTGACGGTTCGTGCGCTTGCCAGGATAATGTACACCATGAGCCGTGTGGATTTCGGCACTAAGTCCGCGGCGAGGCGAAGCCTTTGAACAACTCCTTTGAGATGGCCGCGGCCTGGGAGCGGGCCGCGGCAGCCTACCAGTTGCGCCAGCCCCCTTTTGATGGGCAGATCACCTATGGCGCGCTCGCCCCAACCGAGGCAGAGCTGAAGCTGTTGGGTGACCTGGCCGGACGCTCGGTGCTGGACCTCGGCTGCGGCGGCGGGCAAAACGCGGTCGCCTGTGCCCTGGCCGGGGCAGAGGTAACGGCGGTTGATTTGAGCGCCGCCCAGCTTGCCTTTGGCCGAGAGCTGGCCGCCGCCCACCAGGTCTCAGTCCGCTTTATCCAAGGCGACGCCGCCAACTTGGCAAGACTGGTGGAGCCGGGGCTTGACTTGATCCTGGCGATCCAGCTCTTTCAGTACGTCGAGGCCCTGGCGCCGGCCCTTATCGCCTGCCGCGACGTGCTGCGCCCCGGCGGCCGTCTGGTCATCAGCCTCGACCACCCCATTCGCAACTGCTTCTACGATGCCGAGGAAGGTGAGATGGTGGGCTACCCGGCGCGCAGCTACTTCGCCACAGGACCGCTCGCCTGGTCCTTCGAGCCAGGGGTGCTGATGCATTCCTACCACCGGCCCCTTGCCTGCTGGTTTGCATCCCTACGCGAAGCCGGGTTCAGCGTCGAGCACGTGCTGGAACCGCCCGTCCCGGCGCCGCTGCTGGACGAGCTTTGGCCCGAAGACTCCCCCCAGGCGCCCCTGGCCGCGCTCCCCCATACCCTCCTCCTTGTCGCCACGCGCAACCCCGCCCAGGCTTGACGCGCCTCACCCTTTGCCGGTAAGATCGGCAGGTTATCTGCCGAAAGTTCCAGAAAGAGCGGCCACCTTGTCTGTACGGTTCTCTGCACGGTTATCTACACAGTCGCCTGCACCCGGCCTGGCGATGCCCACGCCCTTTTCGATTGCGGCCATCTCCGACGACAACTACCGCACCAAGACCTTTGTGCTGGACGGTATGCTCGACGCCTACCCGGGCCAGTTCGTCATGGCCTGGCTGCCCCGCTTCGACGAGAAGCCCTTTTCCCTGGTAGACGCCAGCCCCATCACGCTGATGGTGACGGCCGTCGGGCCATTCACGCGGCTGCTCCATGAGCGACAGCCGGGCGATCTGCTTTGGCTGCGCGGCCCATTCGGCCACGGCTTTGAGCCGGACCCACGGGCGCGACGCATTGCCCTGGTGGGCGGCGGCTACGGCGTCGCACCCTTGCTCTGGCTGGCGCGCACCCTGCCCACGACCGCGCTGACGGTTATCCTCGGCGCGCGCACCGCTGCCGACCTGCTCTATGCACCCCGCTTCGCCGCGCTGGCCGCGCAGCGCACAGCCCAAGCGCCGCTGGAGCTGATCATCACCACCGAGGACGGCAGCCAAGGCATGCAAGGCCGGGCGACCGATGCGTTGGCGCCTCGACTCGCCCAGGGCCAGGTGGAGTCTATCTATGCCTGCGGCCCTCACGGCATGTTGGCCGCGCTCCGGCAGCTTGGCCGCCGCTATGGGATACCCTGCCAGCTCAGTTGGGAAGCCTACATGCGCTGCGCCATCGGCATCTGCGGCGCGTGCGAGCATGAGGGCCAGGTGCTCTGTCTCGACGGGCCTGTTCTGGCCGACCCGGCGCGACCGGCCTCCCCATCACCAGCGCTGACCAATGCATCTGCTTCAGCCTCGACGCCCGCCCGCCGCGGCGGAGACGGCGCACCCTTGGAAGGGCCAACCGATGGAATCCACCTTTGAGCCAAAACCCGCTCTCGAGCGTCCCGCCTTCGCCAAGCAGCGTGACCTGCGCGGCCAGCTTGGGCTGCTTGCCCGCGGTTTCTGCATGGGCAGCGCCGATGTGGTGCCTGGCGTCTCCGGCGGCACCATGGCCTTCATCCTGGGCATCTACGAAGAGTTGATCGAGAGCATCCGCATGGTCGGCCAGCCTGCGTTCCTGCGGGCGCTGCTCTCCTTCCGGCTCCGGGAGGCCCTCTGCCTGCTCAATTTTCCGTTTCTGGCCTGGCTTCTCGCCGGCATCCTGCTGGCGATCCTGACCCTGGCGCCCGCCATCGAATGGATGCTGGTTCACCAGCCGGTCCTGCTTTGGAGCTTCTTCTTTGGGTTGGTGCTGGCCTCGGTTGTGACAGTCAGCCGGCGAATTCCGCGCTGGACGTTGCCGCTCTGGCTCTCGCTGGCCGTAGGCACAGTGGGGGCCTATTGGCTGGTGGGTCTGGTGCCGGTCCAGACGCCCAATGCATGGTGGTTTCTCTTCATCAGCGGCGCGATTGCCATCTGCGCCATGATCCTGCCGGGCATCTCCGGCTCCTTCATCCTTGTCCTGCTGGGCAAATATCAATATGTCGTCAGCGCCGTCAACCAGCGCGACCTCATCACCCTCTTTTGGGTGGCGCTCGGCTGCGCCATCGGCGTTGTCTCCTTTGCCCAGCTTCTAAGCTGGCTCTTCAAGCGTTACCACGACCTGACCGTGGCCCTGCTCACCGGCTTCATGCTCGGCAGCCTGCGCAAAGTCTGGCCCTGGAAGGAAGTGGTCGCCTATGTAACCGGCAGCGACGGCGCGATCATCCCGACCATTGAGCATAACATGCTGCCGCCGCTGACGGTCAATGGGGCGCTCAACCTAGAGATTGCCTATGCCATCGGCTTGGCGCTGGTGGGGTTGCTGGTCGTGTTGGTGCTGGACCACCTTGCCAACCGCAAGACGGCCCGCGGTCACTAGCCAGTCTCATCGTCGCTAGGGCTGCCCACCATCCGCCGGCCGGCGTCTACCGGCCTGCATCTATTGGTCCGCATCTATCATGGCGCGCGCAGACCTGCCCATCGCCGCAGTCATCGCGGCTGCCGGGCGCAGCACCCGAATGGGCGAACTCAAACAACTGCTGCCGTGGCACGATACCACCGTCTTGGGCGCGGTCGTCGCCAACCTGGACGCCGCAGGCGCTGCGCCGGTGGTCTGCGTCGTGGGACACCGGCAAGCGGAAGTCGAGGCGGCGCTGCGCGGCAGCCCGGCCATCCTCGTCTACAATCCCGACTATCTTCAGGGCGAGATGCTCAGCTCCTTCCAGGCAGGCATCCGCCATCTCTCAGGCGCGTCTCAAGCGGAGCAGCGCTATCTAGGCGCCTTGCTGGCGTTGGGCGACCAGCCCCACATTCCCATCTCGGTCATTGCCCAGGTCATCGAGCAGGCGCGGCGCACCCCCCAGGCGCTCGTCATCCCCAGCCATGCCATGCGCCGCGGCCATCCCTTCTATCTGCCCGTCGCCCACTGGCCCGAGTTGCTTGCCCTCTCCCTCGACGACACCCTCCGCACTCTGGTCCGCCGCCATGAGCAGTCTATCGTCTATGTAACCGTCGAGACCGACGCCATCCTGCGCGATATGGACACCCCCGGCGATTACGCCGGCTTACGCGCCCCTGGCCCCTAGCCGGCTGCGCTTCGGTCGCCCGTCTGTGGTACAATAAAGGGATGGAGGCGGCGCCAGTCTGCACAGTGGACCGGCAGCCCCCGTTCATTCGTTTCGCGTTTTGCAGGAGCGTACAATGTCTGCGACCATTTATCATCATTTGCAGAAGCTCATGGATCAGGGGCTGACGGTGGCTGTCGCCACCATCACCGATGTCAAGGGGTCGGTGCCACGGGAAGTCGGCGCCAAGATGATCATCCATCCCTACGGCCAGCACATCGGCACCATCGGCGGCGGCTGCGGCGAGGCCGATGTGATCCGCGCCGGCCTCGATGTGATCCAGGATGGACAGCCCCGCAACGTCCATGTGGACCTGACTGAGGAGATCTCCATGCAGAGCCTCGGCGTCTGCGGCGGGACCATGAATGTCTATGTAGAACCCTGGGGCGGCCCCGACGCATGAACCAAGCCGTTCTTCGGGCGATGGTCGCCTCGCTGGACCGGCGCGAGGCCGTCGCCTTGATCAGCGTCACCGCAGCGGATGGCGCCTTTGCCGGCACGGTGGGCAACCATTGTGTAGTCTGGTTGGAGCCGGAGCGGGAACCGGTCGGTGAGCTGGGGTTGGGTGAGCTGACGCCCCATGTGCTCTACGACGCTCGCCGGGCGCTGGCCGAGCGCGAGCATCGCTCCCTGACCTATACGCGGACGGAAGGGACGGTCAAGCTCTTTGTCGAGGTCCAGGTCCAGCCCTCCCACCTGGTCATTGTAGGCGCAGGCCATATTGCCGTCCCGCTGGCCTCGATTGCGGCCACCTGTGATTTTGAGGTGACGGTGATTGACGACCGGCCCCAATATGCCCATCCCTCCCGCTTTCCGGCGGCCAAGCAGGTCATCGCCGGCCCGTTCCGCGCCGAGCTACGCAAGCTGCGCGAGCAGGGGGGGCTGGACCGCCACACCTACATCGTCCTCGTCACCCGCGGCCATCAGCACGATGTGGAGTGCCTGGTCGAAGTCTTGGATGACCCGCTGGCCTACATCGGCATGATCGGCAGCCAGCGGCGTATCCGCGCCGTCTTTGAGCTGCTGGAGCGTGAGCAGGGGATTGACCCGGCCAAGTTTGACCGGGTCTACGCGCCCATCGGGCTGAATATCGGCGCGCGTACACCGGCGGAGATTGCGGTCTGCATCATGGCCGAGATCATCAATGTGATGCGCGGCGGCCCTGCTGTCTCGCTCAGCGAGCAGATCCGCCGCGAGCGCCAAGAGCGCCGCGCGCGCGTGGCGGCGCGCGCCTGAACCGGCTGTTGGCGCACGGCTTTCAGCCATTGTCCCTTTCCCTTACCCATCAACTGACAAGCTACACAACTGACAGACACCACAAAGCAAAGGCAGGCATGGTCTATGGCGGAGCTGATCGCCCCACAAGTACAAAGCTACCTCGACCAGTTAGTTCCGGCGCGTGTCGCCGAGATGCGCAAGATGGAGAGCTATGCGGAAGAGCACAACTTCCCGATCATTGGCCCGGCCTCCGGCCAGCTTTGTTACTTGGTGGCGCGCCTGATCGGCGCACAGCGGGTCTTCGAGCTAGGCTCCGGCTATGGCTACTCTACCGCCTGGTTCGCCCGCGCCGTCCAGGAAAACGGCGGCGGCGTTGTGCATCACGTCGTCTGGGATGAAACGCTCTCGCAGATGGCGCGGGGCCACCTGGCGGCGATGGGGTACGATCACCTGATCCGCTACCATGTGGGCGAAGCAGTCCAGACCCTCAAGGAGACCGACGGCATCTTTGACCTCATCTTCAACGACATTGACAAAGAAGGCTACCCGGCGTCGCTGCCGGTCATTGATGAGAAGCTTCGCCCTGGCGGCGTCTTGATCATTGATAACATGTTCCGCGGCGGCCAGATCTTCGACAAGTCGGACCAAAGCCCCTCGACGCAAGGAGTGCGCGAGGTGACGCGTATGCTCCAAGACAACGACCGCTGGATCATCAGCGTGGCCCCCATCCGAGATGGGGTCATGATCGCCATGAAAAAGTAACCCAAAGCCGTAACCAGTGAATCCAGTCACCCATAAGGAGTGAGCCGGTGGCAACCCCAACCCTGCGCGTCGGCATTGTCGGCTGTGGCAACATTGCCGGCCCCTATGCCAACACGCTGCGCCCCTATTCCCAAATTGAGCTAGTGGGCGCGACCGATGTCTTGCCCGGTCGCGCCGAGGAATTTGTCGCAGCCTACGGCGGTCGCGCCTATGCCTCGCTCGACGAGATGCTGGCCGACCCCAACATTGATCTGATCATCAACCTGACCATCCACCATGCCCACCCGGCGGTCATCACCCAATGTCTCAACGCCGGCAAGCATGTCCACAGCGAGAAACCGCTGGCGCTGACCTATGAGGAGGCCAAGGCGCTGGTCGAGCTGGCCGAGCGCCGGGGCTTGCGCTTGAGCTGCGCGCCGATCACCTTCATGGGCGAGGCTCAACAGACCGCGTGGAAGGCGATCCGGGACGGCAAGCTCGGCCCGGTGCGGGTGGTCTATGCCGAGGTCAATTGGGGCCGCATCGAATCCTGGCACCCGAACCCCGGCCCCTTCTATGAGGTGGGCGCGCTCTTCGATGTGGGCGTCTACCCGCTCACCCTGGTGACGACCTTCTTTGGGCCGGCCCGCCGCGTCACCGCCTTTGGCAAGGTCCTCTATCCGGACCGGGTGACAAAGGAGGGCGTCCCGTTTCACATTGACACGCCGGACTGGGTCGTGGCTGCGGTCGAGTTGGAGAACGGCACGGTAGTACGTCTGACGACCAACTTCTATGTGGGCCACCACTCCAAGCAGAAGGGGCTGGAGTTCCACGGCGACGCCGGCTCGCTCTATTTGGGGAGCTTCCAGGATTTCCGCGCGCCGGTAGAGTTCGCCGAGTTCGGGCAGCCCTACGAGCCGCTGCCCTACGTCAAGGAGCCGTTTCCCGGCACCGAATGGGGGCGGGCTGTGGTGGAGATGGCCGACGCCATCGCCGAGAACCGCCCACAGCGAGCTACCGGCGCGCAGGCGGCCCATGTGGTCGAGATCCTCTGCGCCATTCAGGACGCCTACACCACGGGCCGCCCGGTGGAGGTTCATTCCAGCTTTACGCCGCCCTCGCCCATGCCCTGGGCCGAATAAACGCCAGACCAACGGCCTGGGGACTTACCCGGTCCCCAGGCCATTCTCATTTAGGGCAGCGCCGCAAACCACTCGCGCAAGACCTGGGCATGCTGCGGCAGCGCGACCTCCGGCCCCTCGATCTCCGGGTGCCACTTCTTCTCCCATTCGGCGGTAATGTACCCCTGGTAACCCTCCCGGTGCAGCAACTCTACCACCTGACGGCAGGGCACTTCGCCTTGGCCCAACAGCACAAGCTGCCAGCTTCCGTCGGGCCGCCGGCGAGCGTCCTTGATGTGAATATGCTTGATTCGCGGGCCAAGCACCCGCCAAGTCGTCTCAATGTCCTCACCCATGCGGAAGGGATGATGCACATCCCAGACCGCGCCGATCCGGTCGCTGGAGACTTGGGCCAGCGTCTTGGCGACATCCGCCCCTTTGCAAAAGGCGTCGTGGGTCTCCAACACAATGGTCACCCCCAGCCGCTCGGCGGCAGGCGCAGCCGCGTTGAGCGCCTCGGCCACATAGTGGATGGCGTCGTCCATTGAAATGTCCAGCTTTCCCGGCGAGCCGAAGGTGCGCACCATCGGCGCCTCCAGGTCATTCGCCAGCTCCAGGTAGCGGTGCAGCAGGTCCAGGTTGGCCTGGCGCCCATCGGCGTCGGCAAAGGCAAAGCGGGTGGAGAGTCCCAGGCCAATAATGCCGATGCCGTGGCGCGCCAGCGTGGCCTTGATCTCGGCGCGCTGGTCCGGGGATAGGTCGGCGGGGATGACCTCGCCGTTGAGCAGCCGGACCTCCAGCGCCCGGTAGCCGTGGCGGGCGGCCTCGGCAGCAGCCTTCTCCAGCGTCCAGTCGGGACAACCCAGGGTGCTGTAGGCCAGGGGAAAACGGTCTTGCATGGCTCCCTCCATCACTTGTTCAGAGCATCACTGGTTCAGGGTATTCTCTTGTCGTTGGGCGAAGGTTCCTGCGCTGGCAAGTCCTGCCAAAACGCCTCCAACCCATCGCGCGGCGTCCAATTGAGGATGCGCCGCGCCTTCTCATGGTCGTAACGCCCGTGGGGCAGATCGGCGCTGATATTCATCAGCTCGAAGGGAGACGGCAGCGCCGTGACCTCCAGCGCCCGGCGCAAGGCGCGGCCTGTATCGGGCCAGGAGATCATAAACGGGTGCGAGGCGACCGGCAGGGTGGGGTTGTTGAGCGAGAAAAAGAGCAGCACCGGAACCTCCAGACCGTAATAGTCGGCGAAGACCCGGCCAATCTCTTGGCCCAGGTATTTGGAGTGAATATAGAGCTGGTCATAGGGCCGGCCCGGCGCATCCGCAGGCAGGTCATAGTCCCAACGATAGTCGCCCCACCCGCTGAGGTGCTGGACCAGCGGCCCGGTATGCACCACGCGCCGGATGCGGTGGGCGACGGCAGCCGCCATGACGTTGTAAGCGCCCAGGGTGTTCACCAGAAAAGCATTCACCGGGTCTGGGCGCACCACGGTGCAGTTAATAATGGCGTCCATCCCATCACAGGCGGCCATCACCTGGGCCGGGTCGCGCACATCCACCACCTGGTTCTCATGAGGCGGCTCCAGCGGGACGGGCAGAGGCGCGCCGGGCGCTTGGGGCTTGGCCTCGGCGGCAATCTCGGCAATGGGCCGCACATCGGTGATCCGCAGCGTGTAGGAGGAAAGCAGCTCTTGCGCCGCCACCGCGCCCATCGGCCCACCTGCACCGAAGATCACCACCCGGTAGATGGGCCGCGTCCGGATCGTAGGCCGCGGCTGGGGGGCCAACTGCTCGCGCCAGGACAGCCGCGCGTCTACGGGCGGGGCCGCCGTCTCGCTGGACGAATGGCCGCGAAACTCATGCACGGGCTGGTAGCCAAATCTGTCCTGGGCGCTGGCGGCGTGGGTGAGGCGCAACTTGGCATGTGGCCCCGGCGCCATCAGGTGGAAGATCGCCCAGTCGGGCCGCCGGTCGCCGGCATAGCGCAGGGCGCAGCGCACCCCTTGCGCCACATCGGCCTCATGTACCCAGCGCGGGTCAAAGGGCAAGCGGGCGGCCGTCTCATTGTCCACCACCCGGCCCAGCCGCAGGCAGATACTTTGCATCGCGCCCACCCGGCTGTTCTCCCGCACCGATAGCTCGCTCAACCAGGGACAAAGCTGCTCCAGATCAGGCGCGGGCCGCGGCCGCCACTCCTCGTTCACCCGCCAGTGGGCCGGCAGCCGGTCGAAAAGGTCCAGCGTGCTGAGAAGGATGAAGCGGTCTACACCCTGGTCGCGCGCAGCATTAAAGAGCACATACGCGCCGCGCGTGGCCTCGTCCAGCGCCGTCATCGCGTCCGTGCTTCGTTCGCGGCCGGCCAGGTACGGTACGGCATGGATGACCGCGTCGATCCCCTCCAGCGCGGCCCGCGCCTCTTCCGGGTTGCGCAGGTCGCCGGTCGCCTGCTGGAATGGTCCCGCTCCGGCTTCTCCAACGGCGGCCGCTCCGAAGCTCCGGTCAAAGAGGCGCACCGTATGATCGCCGGCCAGGGAGGCGGCCAATCGCCGCGCCAGCCGGCTGTCGCCGCCTGTGATCAGAATCTGCATAATGGCACGCTCCTCGCTTGCGATAGGGCTGGCGCTGCCCCAGGCGCGGCTAGGTATATTGCTGTGGCAATGGGCTGAGGCGGTGGCACTCCTCTTGGAGCCAGATGACCCGCCGCACGCTCTCCGGCGTGATCACCAGCGGCGCGCCCTCACGGATCGTGGCGTAGAGGTCCGTATAGAAGCCACGGTAGGCGTCGGCGTTATCGCCGGTAAACTCCCAGCTATCCTCATGCCAGGTGAGCGTGTCGCGGTTGTAGCTGCGGTCGGGCGTTGGGCGTAAATCCAGGGTACGCGGCTCCAGCTCATCCGGCACGATCCACTTCCATTGCAGCTTGCGCGTCGTGCCGGTCAGGCCGCCTTGGGTGCCCAGGACGTGCCAGGTGGGGGGCGGAAAGGCGTCACAACTGCTAATCTCGATGTCTACGGTCGGCGCGCCGTCAGCTTTGAGCACAATCTTGACGTGATCATCGGCGTCGCCCAGTGTCAGGGTGCGCTCCAGGCGGCAGAAGACCTCCGGTTGGGCCGGCCCAAACAACTGGAGCGCCTGGTCCAGATAGTGGGGGCCGGTATTGTTCAGGCTGCCGCCGCCAAACTTCTGAAGGGTCTGCCAATCCCAACGGCGGCTGAAGCGCGACTCGCTCAGGTGGATCTCCACGATACGCCCCAACAGCCCGGAGCGGATGATCTCCTGGACCTTGACAAAGTCCGGGTTGTAGCGCCGTTGCTGGAAAATGGTCAAGATACGGTCGCCGGATGCGGCGGCGGCCACCATGCGGTCGGCGTCGGGCAGCGAGATCGCCATGGGCTTTTCACAGACCACATGCTTGCCTGCGGCCAGCGCCTCCAGCGAGACCTGGGTATGCAACATGCTCGGCAGGGCCACCACCACCAGCTCGACGCCCGGATCGGCGAGCATCTCTGCATAGTGGGCATAGGCTTGGCAGTCGAAACGCTCTACGGCTTCGGCGCGGCGGTTGGGGTCGTCATCTACCACAGCCGTCACCCGGTATTGCTCACCCATCGGCTCCAGGAGCTTGGCGTGGATATCCCAGCCGCTGCGGCCCAAGCCGGCAATGCCGACGCGAATTGGCTCTTGGCTCACAAGGCTGCTCTTTCTAGGTGGTTTGGTTTTGGTGGATTGTGGGCGGCGACTTCACGGCTCCCATAGTATACCCCTGCTATCCATTCTGGCAAGCACCCACCCTCGGTTGACAGCCTAATCGCCCTGTGCTAGATTCCTTCTCAAATCTCGCCAATCCTATGTAATCTGACATTCTCCCCCACCGGATGGCCGCCGGCTCCCACCGCTCGCCGCCCGGACCAGAGAAAACCGATCGCGCTCATGGCTCAACCCAGACAATATACAAGCGCCAATCTACTCGTGCGCCCGATCCAAGACCCTAACGATCCCGACCTGATCCTATCCATCACGCCGGAAAGCGCCGGCTGGGACTACATTCACTTCCAGGCCCGCCGCCTCGCAACCGGCCAGAGTTGGTATTTCGAGACCGGCGACCACGAGCTGGCCCTCGTCAACTTCAGCGGGCGCTATGCAGTCGAATCCAACCGCGGCAGTTGGTCGGGGATCGGCGGCCGCGCCAACGTCTTTGCCGGCGCGGCCCATGCCCTCTACCTGCCGCGCCACACCGACTTCACCGTCACCGCCGAGCAAGGGGGCGAGTTCGCCGTGACCTGGGTCGCCACCGACCAGGACCATGAACCCTGGCTCATCACGCCCGACATGGTGCCCATCTCCATCCGCGGCGGCGACAACGTGAGCCGGCAGATCAACGACCTGCTGCCCCCCGGCTCCCCCGTCCACCGGCTCGTCCTGGTCGAGGTCTACACGCCCAGCGGCAATTGGAGCAGCTACCCCGGCCACAAGCATGATGTGCACATCGAGGATGAGAGGGGCAACCTGATCGAGGCCGATCTGGAGGAGGTCTACTTTTATAAGATGGACCGGCCCGAAGGTTATGCCTATCAGCGGGTCTACACCGATGAGGCCAGCCCCTTGCACCAGGCCGGCTATCCCATTGATGCACTGATGCGCGCCGAGGACAACTGCGCGGTGCTGGTGCCGGAAGGGTACCATCCGGTGGTCAGCGCGCCGGGCTACACAACCTATTATCTCAACGTGCTGGCCGGCAGCGCCCAGAGCCTCGCCAACCAAGATGACCCGCGCTATAGCTGGGTCAAAGAGACCTATCGTGGCGTTGACCCACGGTTGCCCCTGTACTAAGAACTGTGGGTACGGCAACCTGCCGCACGGGCGTGCCCTGTCCGGCGAGAGCAAGCGCGCCGCCGATAGCGTCCATCCTGAAGCGCCTATAGCGCCTATATAGAAGACAGCCCGATTCACCAGAAAGCGATAGATATGCCCGATCTGTCTGCGCGCACCTACGATTCACTGCACATGGGCCGCTCCTCGATAGACCTGTACAGCAATGATGTCGGCGCGCCGTTTGTTGAGATCACCAGCTTCGCCGCCTATGTGGGCGGCTCGCCCACCAACATCAGCGTCGGCGGGCGCAGGCTCGGCCTCAAAACCGCCCTGCTCACCGGTCTGGGCGAAGACCCAGTGGGCGATTTTATCCTCCACTTTCTGAACAAGGAAGGAGTCGAGACCAAGTTCAGCCCGCGCAAGCCCGGCCACCGCACCAGCGCCGTCGTCCTCGGCATTGAGCCGCCCGACAAGTTTCCCCTGGTCTACTACCGGGATAATTGCGCCGATATCGAGCTGACCATTGACGACGTGCTGGCCGCGCCTGTGGCCGACGCCAAGGTGCTCCAATTTGCCGGCACCAACCTGAGCAAAGAGCCGAGCCGCAGCGCCACCATGTTCGCCGCCGAGCTGGCCCGCCAGTCGGGGACGGAGGTGATCTTTGACATAGACTTCCGGCCCGACCAGTGGCACGACCCGCGCGCCTTCGGCGTCGTGGTGCGGTCGGCGCTGCCCTTAGTTGATGTCGTGATCGGCACCCGCGATGAAATCAACGCCTCGATGCTGACCGACCCGGCCCAGATGCGTCTGACCCACTCGCAGGTCTCCGACACAAAAGTGGCGGGCGATACCCAGCGGGCCATTGCCAACATTCTGGCCCACGGTCCCAAGGCCGTAGTGGAAAAGGTCGGCTCTCAGGGTGCGCGCATCCACCTTCCCAGCGGTGAGACCATCGAGGCGCCCGGCTATCCCGTCGAAATCTACAACATCCTCGGCGCGGGCGACGCCTTTGGCGCCGGTTTTCTCTACGGCCATATCCACGGCTGGGGCTGGTACAAATCGGCCCGGCTGGGCAACGCCTGCGGCGCGATTGTGGTCACGAAACACGGCTGCGCCAACTTCATGCCCACCTATGACGAGGTGATGGCCTTTGTGGCCGAGCGTGGCGGGCTAGACTGAGCAAGGCG
>DATLZJ010000764.1:0-8974 GCA_035574055.1 Caldilineaceae bacterium | reverse complement strand
CCGCCGCTATAAGTACCTGATCGAGCAGGGGCAGACGGGCCTATCGGTCGCCTTTGACCTGCCCACCCAGATCGGCTATGACGCCGACCACGACTTCGCCGAGGGCGAGGTGGGCAAGGTCGGCGTCTCCATCAGCAGCCTGCGCGATATGGAGACTCTCTTGGACGGTATCCCGCTGGACAAGGTCTCCATCAGCATGACCATCAATGCGCCGGCGGCGGTGTTGTTGGCGATGGTGGTGGCGGTCGGCAAGCGCCAGGGGGTGGCGCCTTCCCAATTGCGCGGCACGGTCCAGAATGACATTCTCAAGGAATATATCGCCCGCGGCACCTACATCTACCCGCCGGCGGCCTCTATGCGGCTGATCACCGATATCTTCCGCTACGGCGCTGCCGAAGCGCCCAAGTGGAACACCATCTCGATCAGCGGCTACCACATCCGCGAGGCGGGCAGCACGGCGGTGCAAGAGGTGGCCTTTACGCTCGCCAACGGCATTGAGTATGTGCGCCAGGCGGTCCAGGCCGGGCTGGATGTGGATACCTTTGCCCGCCAGTTGAGCTTCTTCTTCAACGCGCACAACAACTTCCTGGAGGAGATCGCCAAGTTTCGGGCGGCCCGGCGGCTTTGGGCGCGCATCATGCGCGAGCGATTTGGCGCGCGCCATCCCGATAGCTGGCGGCTGCGCTTTCATACCCAGACCGGCGGCAGCACCCTGACCGCACAACAGCCGGACAACAACGTCGTGCGGGTCACGATCCAAGCGCTGGCCGCGGTGTTGGGCGGCACCCAAAGCCTGCATACCAATAGCAGGGATGAGGCGTTGGCGCTGCCCACCGAGAAGTCGGTGGAGATCGCGCTGCGCACCCAGCAGATCATCGCCTATGAGAGCGGGGTGGCCGACACGGTGGACCCGCTGGGCGGCGCTTACTATATCGAATGGCTTACCGACCAGATCGAGGCCCAGGCCGCCGCTTACATCCAGCGCATTGACGAGCTGGGCGGCGCGCTCAAGGCCGTGGAGGATGGCTACATCCAGCGGGAGATCCAGGAGGCGGCCTACCGCACCCAGCGCGCCATCGAGCAAGGTGAGCAGGTGGTGGTGGGCGTTAACCGCTTCCAGACCGGCGAGCCGCCGTTGAGCGACCTGCTGCGGGTTGATGAGAGCGTGCGCGCCGCGCAGATCGCGGCGCTGGCCGAGCTGCGCGCCACGCGCGATAACGGGCGGGTGCAGACCATCCTGACGCGCATCGAGGAGGCGGCGCGCGACCCACAGGCCCCGCTGATGCCGCTGTTCATCGAAGCGGTAGAAGCCTATGCAACGTTGGGCGAAATCTGTGATGCGCTGCGCCGCGTCTTTGGCGAGTACATGCCCGAAAGTTGGGTCTAGATGAGCGAGCACAACGCTTTGGCTGGCGCCGGTCTCAGGCGGATTGACCATGTGGGGATCGTGGTCCAGAGCCTGGACGAGAGCCTGAAAACCTATTGCGAGCAGTTGGGCTTCACCCTGCTCCAGCGGATCGCCATTCCGGAGCAGATGGTAGAGGCGGCCTTTTTGGATGCAGGCAATGGGACCATTGAGCTGATTTCACCCACCGACACGACCAGCGGCACGGCCCGTTTTCTGCAGAACCGGGGCGAGGGAACCCACCATGTCTGCTTTGAGGTAGAGGATATCGTTGCGGCGCTGGAAGCGCTGCGCGGCCAGGGGGTACGGCTGATTGACGAGACGCCGCGGCGCGGGGTGCATGGGCTGGTGGCTTTTGTTCACCCCAAGGCCACCCACGGCACCATGATCGAGCTGTTGCAGAAGGATGCCCATCACAGCGCCCCGCCTGGACCGGCGCCCGGCATGGAGAGGAGGGGGCATGGGTGAGCCGTTGACGCCGGCCCGCTGCCGTGACGCCTTGCGGGTGGTCATTGACCCGGAGATTTACCAGAACATTGTGGACCTGGGCCTGGTCTATGACATCGAGGTGCAGCCCGATCAGGCGGTCCATGTCACCATGACCCTGACCACGCCCCACTGCCCGATGGGGCCGCAGATCATTGAGAATGTGGAGAAGGTCTTGCGTGAGCTGGGCGCGAGCGCGGTGCAGGTGAATATTGTCTGGGAACCTATGTGGACGCCCGACGCCATGACCGACGAGCTGAAGCGCGAGCTGGGCATCCTGCCGGAAGAACCGGCAGAGCCGGTCGAGCCGGAGCCGGCGCTGGAGCTTCCGCCGCCTGCCCCCAAGAAGAAGGGGCTGCTCAGCCGGCTCTTCGGCTTCTAGCGGGGGGATCGGTCTATGGCGCAGCGCACCCTAGCCTTTCAGACCTTTGACTTCCGTAGTTTTCATTTCCGCCCACCGGCCTGGCGCGCCCCTGCCGCCCTGCACGCGCAGACAGGGGCGCTCTGTATTGGCAGCCTGGTCTGGCTGGCGTGTTATGGATGGCTGGCGATGCGGCTGCTCCAGGCCGGCCTGTCCCAGGTGGGATGGATCGAGCTAGGGCTGGCGCTTGTCTGTATCGCCCTGGGGGCGCCGCTGGCGCTGGGCTGGCACACGCTGATCCGTCGCTGGCGTGCTCGGCTGCGGCGAACGGCCTGGCCTGCGTTGAGCCTGGAGCAATTGGTCGCGCTCACCCCTGCCGAGTTTGAGGACTACGTGGCCCAGCGCCTCTTTGTGCGCCAGGGCTACCAGGTGCAGAATACGCCGGACGTGAAGGACGGCGGGGTGGATATTCTGGTGACGGACGCGCATGGCCGCCGTGCGGTGGTGCAGTGCAAGCGATACCGCGGCACCGTAGGCGAAGCAGTGGTGCGCGACCTGTACGGCACCATGATCCACCACGGCGCGCTGATGGCCTACCTGGTGACCACCGGCAGCGTCAGCGAGGCCGCCCGCCGTTGGGCCGCAGGCAAGCCCATCGGCCTGATTGACGGCGTCAAGCTCCTTGAGCTGGCCCAGGCTGAACCTGCCTTACACTGAGCGGACGGGCGGCCTGATCTCAGGGCCGGGGCACGCTGACCGCGATCATCGCCTCAATGTCCAGTGGGTCTACGCCGTGCTTGGCGCGTAGCTCTGCCCGCACCTTTTCCTCCGACGCAAGCTCCCCCTGCAACGGCAGGCAAAGCCGCTGGCCGTCGCGCAGGGCAGACTCCCGCGTCGCCACCTCCATCATCATCGCCATATAGGCATCCTCGTCGGTATACTCCGAGGGCGCCACCCCGCGCACGGCTTCGGCGAAGTCAATCACATGGTCTACAATGGCGACGCCGTAATAGTCGCGGTGGGCGTGAGCCTCATTCGCCTCCGGCGGCAGCCGGTAGGGGTTGACGTATTCGACCCGGCCAATGGGCAGGTCCACATATTCTGAGGCCCAGCAGCCATTCTCGGAGTGGTGACGGATCGGAAAGACCTGGTCGGCGATGGCCTTGGTGTTGAGGGCCTCATCCGAGACATAGCGCACCTCGGCCTCGCTGGTCCAGCCCCGCTGGGGGTTGCTTTGGTCGCTGGCGGTGCGCACAATCGTGCCGCGCTCGCCGTCAATCTCGGTGTAGCCGGGGCGCGGATAGCGGCCCAACAACCCTTTGATGTTGGCCG
Source organism: Caldilineaceae bacterium (assembly GCA_035574055.1). GTDB lineage: Bacteria > Chloroflexota > Anaerolineae > Caldilineales > Caldilineaceae > QEUY01. Next base: position 5,390 of record DATLZJ010000764.1, on the reverse strand, counting down.
CCTGGTCAATCACCAGCCGGTTGCCGGGGAAGGTGAAGAAGTGGGCGCGGTAGGTCTCACTGGTGTGGAAGCGGTGGGCCGACTCATAATGGGGCGCGGTGGGCATGGTGTGGCGAATGGCCTGCACCGCCTCCGGATAGGCGCCCATGAAGTGGATCCAACGCGAGTTGTTGTGATAACCCGTGTGGTCGTGGAGGTTAAGCAGCCGGTGGACCGGCCCGAGGAAGCCCGATTCGTCAATCTTCTTGGCAATGCGGTCAAAGGGGAAGCGGATGAAGTTTTCGGCGATGCGCAGGATGACTTGATGCTTGCGCGCTGTCTCGACCATCTCCCTGGCCTGGACCAGCAAGCTGCTCATGCTGGTCTCTACGTGGCAGTGGATGCCATGAGACATGAGGTAGCAAGCGATGGCATGGTGGATGTCCACCGGCGCCACCACCAGCGCCGCCTCCATTGGCCGCGCCTTGACCAGGTCGGCCAGCGAATAGAAGGCGGGTACGTCCATCCGGTCGGCGTAGCGGTCGGCGTTCTCCTTCACTGGATCACAGACGGCCACCAGCCGCACCCACGGGCGCAGAAAGTCGAAGAGCGGGGCATAGGTGGTTTGGGAGCGGTTGCCGGTGCCGATGAGGGCGATGTCAATGGGTGGGTTGAGTCCCATAGCTGCCTCCTTTTTACTGTCTCTCTTTATAGTTGTACAGTTGCGTATTCATGTTCCCAGGTTGGCGGTCACGGTTTGGCGTTCACAGTTGCAGCCCGGCCACGGTCGCCAGCTCCAGCTCATAGAGCTGCGCGTGGCCGGTGCGGTCGCTGGTGTAGAGCACAAAGCGACCATCCGGGGAAAAGGTCGGATGGGGGTGGGTGTGTTGGGGCGCATAGACCTGGATGGGGCCATGCTCATAGGGGAAGGCGCCTGCCCAATGCTCGCCCATGCTCGACGCCTCCGGGTAACAGAGCGTAATGGGCGCGCCCACTCCGTCATGAGGGTTGAAGAGCTGTAAGCCGATATCGGGAAAGTTGGTGTCTGCCACCATCCACCTGCCGTCGGCGCTGCAGATCGGGTGCCAGGCGTTGAAGGTCGTTACCTGGCGTTGGGCGCCCGTATCCACATGGATGGCGCGCACCCCCTTGGGCCAATCCACAAAGGCCAGCTCGCGTGTGCCGGGGATCCAGCTCTCATGGGTGATCCACTCGCCGGGCGCACGCTGATAGAGCCGCCGGTTGCCGCTGCCGTCCCGGTGGATAACCCAGACCCGGTCGGTCAACGGGCCGGCATAGAAGAGCAGGTTGTTGTCGTCCGGGCAAAATTGCATGTGGGCTACGGTGTCGCGGCGCAGGATAACGTTGGCCTGGCCGCTCTGGGTGTCCACTATCGCCAGATGGGCCATCTCGCCCACATTGAACTTGACAGCCCAGTAGCGGTCATCGCGGCTGAGCGCGGTCGTGCCCATCGCCGCGCCCACCATGCCCTGCTCGCGCATCCTCACTCCCGGCGCGCCCTGGCCTGCCGGCGCTTGCGCCGCCAGCTCGCGGAAGTCTACCAACTGCTCCTCCCGGCCATCAGGGATCGAGACGCGCCAGCCGCCTGTGCCCGCCGTGAAATAGATATAACGCCCGTCGTGGGAGGGGTGGATAGACCAGTCGGCAAGATCGTCCCGGTCGGTGAGCTGGAGTAGCTCGCCCGTGGCGCGCAGCTCCACAAAAATCTGGGGTTTGCCGGTGCGATCCGAAGCGAAGACAGTCCACCGCATCGCGTCATCGTAGGCCGGGATCATGAAGAAAGGGTGATGGTGGATCGCTGGCGCGGTAGTGATGCGGCGGATGCACGCGCCGGTGCGCTGGTCTTCGAGTTGTTCGCTTTCCGCCGGATAGCATTGTCCCTTGCTCAAGGATAGGCTCCCTCTTTCGGCCAGCAGCGCCTGTTAGGCCATCGCCAGCTCATAAGGCGTCTCCGCCACCTCGCGGCGGATGCGCTCCATCTCGGCCTCGTCCAGCGGACGCAGGGGCGGGCGGACGGTCATGGACGGGAAGCGCCCCTGGAGAGTCATGGCGATCTTCATGCGCTGGTGTGCATCGCTGGACGGCTCGCCAAAGCGATAGACCAGCTTGTTGAGCCGGTAGATCAACTCCTGGACACGGTTGGCCTCGGCCAGGTCGCCGGCGAGCGCGGCGCGGGTCAACGCGACGATCAACTCCGGCACAAAGCCCGCAAAGCCTACCAGCACGCCGTCCGCCCCCGCCAGCAGCGATGCGAGCAGGTATTCGTCATGGCAAGAGAGGTGGGGGATGTGGGGCGCTTCCTGTTTAAGCACCCGGTACTCATGTTCCAACCGTGAGAAGTCGCGCGTGCCCATCTTGATGGCGACTACCTGGGGAATCTGGGTCAGCGCCAGCATCTCCTTGAGGGTATAGGTCGCCTTGCACCAGTTGGGGTATTGGTGGACGATAATGGGGATGTCGGCGCCGTTGGCGACGTCCTCGAAGTAGCCGATGGCCGTGCTGGAAGTGCGGCCAAAGCGCAGCCAGTGGTGGCAGGGCATGAGCAGGATGCCATGCGCGCCGGCGGCTTTGGCGTCTCTGGCATGTTCAATCGCCTCAAAGCTCCCCTCGCAGCAGATACCGGAGATGATCTTCACCCGGTCGCCCACCTCGTCGGCCATGATCTCGGTCACGCGCGCCCGCTCGCGCGGCGTCAACCCCATCACTTCGCCGGTGTGCCCATTGCAGACCAGCCCCTTGATACCATCTACACTCGCCAGATAGCGCACATAGGCGCGCAGCCCTGGCTCGTCTATCGTGTAGTCGTCGTTGAACGGGCAAAGGGTGGCGGCGAAGACCCCACTCCACGGATGTTCAAACATGATCGGCTTCTCCTTCTCTGGAAACTGAAAACAACGCAATGACTGCTGACTGTTGATCTGTGACCAGTCCTGCTTTGGCGCGGTGGTCTGGAATGATGATTGGCGGCATGAAATTCAGTGAATCCTCGCCTGATGCTGGCTCGACATGATGGCCCTATGGTGAAAGCTGTATTCGGATCAGTACTCCCGCTGCATTGGCCCGACGGGTACTTCGATCAGCGTCGGCTGCTCTTCGGCGACGGCCATGCGCAGCGCAGCCTCCAGCTCGGCCGCGCCCTCGGCTCGCAGCCCGCAGGCGCCGTAGGCGCGCGCCAGTTGGACAAAATCGGGGTTGTGAAGCTGGGTGCCGATGACCCGCCCATCGAACTGTTCCTGCTGGGCGCGCAGCACGTTGCCATAGGCGTTGTCATTGAAGACGATCACGATCGCCGGGATCCCATGCTGGACCGCGGTCGCCAGTTCCTGGCTGTTGTAGAGAAAGCCGCCGTCGCCGCAGAGCGCCGCCACGGGGCGAGCGGGTGTCCCCAGCTTGGCCCCCAGCGCCAGGGGGTAGGCCGCGCCCAGCGTCGCCAATGATGAGGAAGTTAGGTAGCTGCGCGGGGCGTAGACCGGAAAATAGTTGCGGCTGTAGTAACCCATCTGGTTCATCCCCTGAACGACCACCGCCTCGGCGGGCAGGGCGGCGCGCACCGCGGCCATCAAGTCCCACTGGGGTTGGAGCTGTCGCGCCGGATCGAAGCGGGCGCCGCGCAGCGTTGCTACCTCCTCCTCGACATTTGAGCGGGCGGGAGCCAGGTTGCACAGCGCAGTGAGCAGCGCGGCCAGCGCCTGTTTGGCGTCGGCGACCAGTGTGAGCGCCGCGCCGGCGCGAGGGACATCCGGGTCTACATCAATCCGCACCACCGGTGGGCCAAGACGGCTCAAGTCGGCGCTGACGCCTACGGCCAGGATCAGGTCGCGGCCCTCGATGTAGCGGCGCAAGGGCGCATAGCGCAGTTCGCCGAAGCCCAATGCCAGGGGATGGCGGTCGGAGAGTACGCCTTTGCCGCTGCGGGTGGTGACAACCGGCGCCTGCCAACATTCGGCCAGCGTGCGCAGCTCCTCCCAGGCGCTTGCAGACTGGACGCCGCCGCCGGCCCAGATCAGCGGGCGTTGGGCCTGGCGCATTTGCGCGGCGGCCTGCTCGATCTGCGCCGCAGGGGCCGCCGCGGGCGCCAACACCACAGGAGGGTATGGCTCGACCTCGGCCACGGCAGCCAGCACCGATGGGGGCGCCTCGATGCCCACCGGACGTGGGCGGCCGCTGCGCGCTTGGCGCACGGCTTCGGCCACCAGCGCCGGCATCTCCTCGACCGTCACTGCGCGGCCCGCCCACTTGGTCACGCTGCGGATAGCCGCCGACGGCTCACGCCCATCCTGCCCCTTCCGGCGGCGGTCCAGATGGTCAGCGCCGGTGATGACCAGCAGGGGCGACGAGCAGGCGTAGGCTGTGGCGATGCCGGCTGCCGCGTTGAAAAAGCCCGGCCCCTGGACGACAATCAGCGCGGCCAACTCGCCGCTCACCCGTGCATAGCCATCGGCCATGTAGCTGGCCGCCTGCTCGTGGCGCACCGAAAGATAGCGGATGCGCGGGTGGTTGTAGAGCGCGTCCACCGCTTCATATTGGCCGGCGCCCGGAATGCCCAGCGCCAGCCGGATGCCGTTGGCGTCGAGGGCTTGGACAAGCGCCTGGCCGCCGTTGAGCCTAGCCATAACTCTCCTTCGATGCTCTTGCTTGGGGGGTGCTCTCGATCCGGAATAAGCGGCGCGCGTTCATCTCCAGCGCCTGCGCCAGCGCGTCCTCCGGCCAGCCGCGGTCCCGGACCAGGTCCAGAATGGTGGAAATACTTACCCAGGGATGGTCACTGCCGAAAAGCAGCCGCTCTGGCCCGGCAAAGTCATAGGCGAACTGGATCGCCAGCGGCGAGGGCGAGACCAAATCGAGGTAAACGCGGCGGTAATAGTCCCCCGGCGATTGCGTGATGTGGTCACGGCCCCGGCGTTTGACCTCGGTCTGTTCCTCGACGCGGCCCATGAGATAGGGCAGCACGCCGCCGGCATGGGGGTGGACCACCAACAGGTCGGGGTGGCGCTCCAGCACACCGCCGAGGATCAGCCGCAGCATGGCGATGCTGGTCTCGACCATAAAGCCCACCATCGGGATCATGGCGTAGTCACGAAGGACTGCCCCCCAGGTAGGCACCGCCGGATGCAGCACCAGCGGCGCGCCTCGCCGGGCGACATGGGCAAAAAAAGGCTCCAGACTGGGCGCGTCGAGGGGGACGCCGTTGAGGTGGGAGCAGAGAAAGACGCCGCGCAGGTCCAGCTCATCTATGGCCCGGTCCAGCTCGGCAATCGCCGCATCCACGTCAGGCAGGGGCAGCGAGGCCAGCCCGACAAAGCGACCGGGGTGGCGGGCGCAAATGTCGGCCAGGTAGTCATTGCAGAGTTTGGCGCCCTCCTGCGCCAGGGCCGGCTCTAACCAGTCGG
>DATLZJ010000763.1:0-7569 GCA_035574055.1 Caldilineaceae bacterium | reverse complement strand
CCGCGGCACAGCCGCCCGCCTGCCGCTATTGCGGTGGGCCGGTGCGCCCTGCGGTGGTCTGGTTTGGCGAATTGCTGCCCAGCGATGTGCTGGAGCAGGCGTGGGCCGCGGCCGAGCAATGTGAGGTGATGCTGGTGGTGGGTACCAGCGGCGTCGTCTATCCCGCAGCCCAACTGCCGATGGCCGCGCAGCAGGCCGGCGCGGCGCTCATTGCCGTAAACCCGGAGCCGACGCCTATCACCCGGCGGGCCGATCTCTTTCTGGCAGGGGCGAGCGGCCAGGTCCTGCCACGGCTGCTGGCCGCCTTTGACGAGGCTTGATCAGGGCAAGCGGCTGCTCCCTGCAGCGGCGTCATGCAGGGTTGTCTACGCTGGATTCTGCGGTCTCCGTGGTCTCGGCGGCCGGACCGCCGGCGCGCAGGCGAAGCGACGCCCGGCGCAGCGCATCCATCAACTCTTGGATTTGGATCGGCTTGGAGACGAAATCGTGCATACCCACGGCCCGGCAGCGTTCCCGATCCTCCTGCATGGCCGCAGCGGTCATGGCGATAATGTAGGGGACGGGCTGCTCCTGGCTCCTGGCAAAGATGCGCCGGGTGGCCTCTACCCCATCCATCTCCGGCATGTGGACATCCATCAGCACCACGTCATACGCCTGGCGCTCCAGCGCCTCGAGCGCTTCATGGCCGCTAGCAGCAACATCGGCCCGGTAGCCCAACCGGTCCAGCAGCAGGAGGGCGACCTTTTGATTGACCATGTTGTCCTCGGCCAGCAGAATGGAGAGGGGGTGCTGGCTTCCCAGCGTGCGGTCGAATAGGGAATCCGTCGGTCCCCAGAGGGCCTCTTGCTGCGGCCCGCCTAGTTCTTGGATCAGCACAGTGCGCAGGTCGAGTGGTTTGAGCGGCTTATACAGACAAGCGGCGAAGCCTGCTTCTGCGGCGCGTTGGCGGATATTGGCTTGGGTGATCGAGGTCAGCAACACGAAGGGCGCTTTGTCGCCCAACCGGCGGAGCGCCCGGGCCAGAGCCAGCCCATTTTGGTCGGGCAAGTCCATATCCAGCACGGCCACATCCCACGGCGGGCGGTCTTGCGCCGACCGCGCTAGCGCCAGCGCGGCCTCGGCGTCGGCGGCCTCCAGGTAGTCCATGCCCCAGCGGACGGCATGGAGCCGCAGAATTCGCCGGTTGGTGGGGTGATCATCCACGATCAACATGCGCCGCCCGGCCAGCGTCTGTTGATCGGGCGGCGCTATGGCGCTAGCCGGTTTTTCGGCGACCTCGGTCCGGATCGTGAACCAGAAGGTTGAGCCTTTGCCAACCTGGCTTTCTACCCCAATCTTACCGCCCATCAGCTCGACCAGCCGCTTACTGATGGCAAGCCCCAACCCGGTGCCGCCGTAACGACGGGTGGTGGAGCTGTCCAATTGAGAGAAGGCATTGAAGAGCAGGGGGAGCTGCGCATCGTGGATACCGACGCCGGTGTCTTTGACGGTAAAGCGCAGTTCGCACGCGCCCTCCTCCAACCATTTGCTCTGCACCGTCACTACGATTTCGCCGTGGTCGGTGAACTTGACGGCATTGGAGAGCAGGTTGACCAAGACCTGGCGCAGACGGGTGACATCGCCTAGCACCGTGGCGGGTGTATCGTCGGCCATCCAATAGACCAAATCAATCTGTTTGACGGCCGCTTGAGGGGCCATCAGGTCGAGCGCCCCTTCCACACATTCGCGCAGGTCAAAGGGCTGGGTCTCCAGGTCCATGCGCCCGGATTCGATCTTGGAGAAGTCCAGAATATCGTTGATGATGGTCAGCAGTGTCTCGCTGCTGCTGCGGATGGTCTCGATAAAATCGCGGTGCTCTTCGTCCAGGTCAGCATCCATGAGCAGGCTGGTCATGCCGATGATGCCGTTCATGGGCGTGCGGATCTCATGGCTCATATTGGCGAGGAATTGGCTGCGCGCTTGGGCCATTGCCTCGGCCTGCTCCTTGGCCTGGCGCAAGTCCTCCTCCCGCTGCTTCTCGGCAGTGACGACTGTCAGCGTCGCCAAGAGTTGTGTCGGCATTCCCTCGCTATTGCGAGTCAGCACCGTCTCGCGGCTGCGGAGCCACTGGACTGTGCCGTCGGCGGCTATCACCCGGAACTCATTGTAGTTGCTGTCCATGCCCACGGGCGCCATCATCATCCGCTGCCAGCTTTCGTGGATGGCCTGCCGGTCTTCCGGCACAATGGCGGCCAAAATCGCATCCAACGAGGAGAACTGCTCCCAGTTGTAGCCTAGAATCTCGCTGCGGTTGGCATAGATTACCTGCTCCAGGGTCCAGTCATAGATCACAATGTAATCGGGCGACTGCTCGGCCAAGCGCCGAAAACGGGACTCACTAGCGCGGAGCGCCTCTTCGCTGCGGATACGCTCGCTGATGTCCATTGCCAGCGAGGCGACGCCGATCACCTGCCCTTGCTCGTTCACCAGCGGCGTATTGAACCACTCACAGTGGATGGTCTCGCCGCTCTTGGTCATGTTGTAAAGCACACGATGGTCGCCGCCGGTGCGTGTGAGCAGCGCGCGCCAGTTATCCAACACTTCATCGCGCCGCGGCCCCGGCTCCGGCAAGAGCAGGGCGTTTGCGCGCCGGCCCAACACCTCATCGCGGCGGTAGCCAAAGATGCGCTCGGCCCCTCGATTCCACTCGGTAACGACCCCCTGGGTATCAAAGGTGATCACGGCCAGCGGGGTCTGCTCCACCAACAGCCGCAGCTTCTGCTCCGAAGCGTGAAGGCGCTGCTCGGCGGTCTGGCGAAGGGCCTCAAACAACCAGGCAACTAGACCGGTCATGATCAAGGCCAGCGAGAAGGAGATCTCCAGCGCATAAGGGTTCCCCAGCCGGTTGTCGGGATAGGCAAAGCCCTGCGCATGGAGCGCCTCCAACACCCAGACCACCACGACCGTCAGCGCCATCACCCCGGCGCCGGTGCGCCGGCCGAGGATATACGTGGTGAGGATCACAACATAGGGAATCCAGAGGTAGAAGACCTCCCGCTCATTAAAGAACAGGTAGGACATGCTCAACAGTAAGGCCAGGTGGTTGACGATCACCAGCAGGGTCGCCGGCGTCATGCCCCAGAAGCGCATCAAGGCCAGGGCAACCAGATGCAGCGCAGCGCCTATCCCCAGCAGGAGCGAGATTGACGGCAGGTGAAAATAGTAGGTCACCACCACGGCGGCAGCCACGTTAAACACGACGCTGGCGATTGTCACCAGCGCCAAAAAGCGAGCTTTGCGGGCGCGACTACTCTGTTGCGCTGCCGGCGGCGCCAACCGTTCGATCAGCCGTTCAACCATGGGCCGTTTAACCAGGGCAAGGTTACTCTACCGGGATCAAGTCAATCTCAAAGAGCTTGGGCCACCATTTGCCGGTGACGAAAAGCCGGTCCTCCTCCGCGTCATAGGCGATGCCGTTGAGCACATCCACCCTGCCGGCGGCATCCTCCGGCGAGAGCAATCCGGTCAAATCAATCCACCCCGTCACCTGGCCGGTCTCCGGGTCAATGCGGGCGATGCGGTCCGACTGCCAGATGTTGGCGTACACGTCGCCGTTGATATACTCCAGCTCGTTCAGATTGGCAATGTAGTTGCCCAGGGCGTCCACCACCTCTACGCGCCCGACTTCCTCCAGCGTCTCTGGGTCCCAGCGCCGTAGGACGTAGCTGCCGTCACTCATGATCAGGTGGGTTCCGTCATAGGTGATTCCCCAGCCTTGAGTGGGGTAGCTGAACCGGTCCAGCAGCTCAAAGCTCTCCCGATCATAGATAAAGCCGACGTTGGAGAGCCAGGTCAATTGGTAGATGCGGTCGCCCACCACCACGATCCCCTCGCCAAAATACTCCTCGGCGAGATCGATCTGTTGCAGCACTTCGCCCGTCTCCAGCGCCACCCGGCGCAGCGATGAAGCGCCCTGTAGCCCTGTTCCTTCATAGAGGAAGCCATCCACATATTGCAGCCCTTGGGTGAAGGCTTCGGGGTCGTGGGGGTATTCGGCCACAATCTCAAAGGTATAGACCGGTGTATCATCAACCGGCCCATCCTCAACCGGTGCAGTATGGCTGAACGGCGCAATATCGCTGATGACCATCGGCAGGCTTAAGTTGGCCGTGGCGGTCGGCGTGAGGCTTTCGTCCACCGGCCTCCTTTCACCGTCTGGCGCGCCGGCAGTACCGGCGGCCGCGCGCTGCGCAACGGGCGCCGGCAAGGGGCTGGTTGCCTGGGCCGGCAGCGCGAGGGGACTCTGCGCGGCAGCCAAGGGGCTGTCGGCTGCGACCGGCGTCTCGGTCTGGTCCGCCGGGGTGACGGCGATGATAGCCGGTTCAGCCGGCGTCTGCTGGCTGAGGAAGAAGGCGACGACTAGGGCGATGGCGGTAAGCGCTACACCGCCGACGAGCCAACGTGTTCGACCTGGGGTATTCATGAAGGCTTGTTCCCTCCGAATCAGGCAGCCTATCCCAGCCGGCCCGCCCCTCATTGACGTGGCCGGGGGCGTGGTCTATACTGAAGGTAGGCCGGTGAGCATCAATCCGAAACACGAGTTGGCGAGATGTAGCGATAGTTATAGATGTAGCGATAGTTATAACGGCAAGAGTATAGCACATAACCTGGCCTATCTCTGTGATGGCCGGCTTTTTATTGGCGTAATATTTGTAGGCGTAATATATGAGTGAGTAGCCGAAATTGCCTGGGTAGAATGACGGAGATTGGCTCAGTCTTTTGAGTGACATGCATCCCTGCCGCATCGAAGAGCTAGGCCATACTGCTGAAATCGGGCTTCGTATATCGGCCAATACGCCGGAGACGCTCTTTGCCTGCGCCGCCCGCGGCATGTTCGAGCTGCTGCGGGTTTCGCCCGACCCGGCCCAACCGCAGGTCTGTCGTGCAGTGACGGTTGACTCGATGGACGTGGAAAGCCTGTTGGTGGACTGGTTGAGCGAGCTGCTCTATCTGCATGAGACGACCGGCGCGCTCTTCACTGAATGTGAAGTCGTGCGCTGCACGCCGACTCACCTGGAGGCGGAAGCCCGGGGTCGCCGCCCAACCGAGCCGCCAGCGATCCACATCAAAGCGGTCACTTATCATCAGTTGGCGGTGACAGCCGGTGCGGAAGAGTGGACGGCGCAGGTCTATTTCGATATTTGACGTTTGGTTTGATTGGATGTCTGGTTCGATGGTCGAGTGAATCTGATGATCACCTTGAAGAACCTTACACGCGTCGCCGAATATGTCTGGGAAATCCCCCAGAGCTACCGCGACGATATGCGCGTGCCTGCCCGCATCTATGCCAGCCAGACGCTCATGGAGAAGGCGCTGACCGACAAAAGCGTGGAGCAACTGGTCAACGCCACAACCCTGCCCGGCATCGTCGGCCATGCCATCGCCATGCCTGACGTTCACCAGGGATACGGCTTTCCGGTGGGGGGCGTTGCGGCCACCCGGTTGCCTGATGGCGTCATTTCGCCTGGCGCCATCGGCTACGACATCAACTGCGGCGTGCGACTGCTCGCCAGCGACCTGACACTGGACGAGATCGAGCCGTACCTCGACGACCTGGCGACGGTCCTCTACCGTAACTGCCCCAGCGGTATGGGCGGCGGCGGGCGCTACAAGCTCAGTGAGCGCGAGATGAGCGATGTGCTGGCCCGCGGCGCCCACTGGTGCCTGGAGAACGACCTGGCGACTGCCGAAGATGTGCTCCACACTGAGGAGACGGGCCGGCTGCGTGGGGCTGACCCTAGCAAGGTCAGCCAGCACGCCCGTGACCGGGGCCGGGACCAGCTCGGCACCCTTGGTTCCGGCAATCATTTTTTGGAGCTAGACCGAGTGGCGGCAGTCTACGACGAGGAGGCCGCCGCTGCCTTTGGGCTGCGCCCCGGCCAGATCGTGGTGCTGATCCATTGCGGCTCGCGCGGGTTGGGCCATCAGGTCTGTACCGACTATGTGCGTGAGTTTCAAAAGGTGCTGGGCCGTTACAATATCCACCTGCCCGACCGTGAGCTGGTCTGTGCGCCGATGAACTCACCCGAAGGCGAGAGCTATACCGCGGCCATGCAGGCCGCCGCCAACTTCGCCTTTGCCAACCGCCAGGTGCTGGCGATGCAGGTGCGTGAGAGCTTTGAGCAGGTCTTGGCTCGTTCAGGGTTGCCCTTCCACCTGCGCCAGGTCTACGACGTGGCCCACAACATCGGCAAGATAGAATGGCATAGGGTCCAGGGCCAGCGGATGCAGGTTTGCGTCCACCGCAAGGGCGCAACGCGCGCCTTTCCGCCCGAACACGTAGAGATCCCCGAGACGTACCGGGCGGTGGGCCAGCCCGTGCTGGTGCCCGGTTCCATGGGCACGGCCAGCTATGTTCTGGCCGGGACCGAGGGGGCCATGCAGCAGACCTTCGGCTCGACCTGCCACGGCGCAGGCCGCAACCTCAGCCGCACAGCGGCCAAGAAACAGGTGCGCGGCGAAACCTTGCGGCAGGAACTGAATCGCCAGGGCATCCGCGTGCGGGCGGGCAGCCTGGCCGGTCTGGCCGAAGAAGCCCCCCTGGCCTACAAGCAGGTGGAAGAAGTGATCGAGGTGGTCGAGGGCGCGGGCATTGCCAGGGCGGTGGCCCGGCTGGAGCCGCTGGCGGTTATCAAAGGATAATGGCTTATCGAGCTTGCACAGAGCGCCGACTGTGCTAAACTTCTAGCTACCCACGGCGCCAGGCCATCCTATTGCGCCGGATGGCCCCCGCTGCCGACACTTTGCGCCCCCGGCGCATGTGCTTCAGAAAGGATGTTGTGATGTTGTTTCCAAAAATCGGCCCGGTTGAGCTGATCCTGATCCTGGTCATTGTCACCATGCTCTTTGGCGTGGGCAAGCTGCCGGAGGTTTTCGGCGCGGTGGGACGGGGCATTCGCGAGTTCCGCCGCGGCGCGTCCGAGCCGGATGCCGACAAGCATGAGACCGCTGCGCCATCGAGCGAGACGCCGGCCTCCAGCACGACCGCCGAGTCTCTCCCTTCCGACCAGACCAAGCCCTCCGCCCAGGCGTAGTGACTGGCGACAGTTGACCGGTGGCGGGTAGCATTCAGAACCGGAGCGGCGCCTTGGGCTGAAAGTCCAGGCTGAGAGCAGAAGTTCACGCAAAGTGGACCGGTGACTGCTGGCTTGCAGCGCCGGCCGCGTCACCCGCGCCATGCCGTGACAGGGGCCATCGTTGCGTGACCAGAAGAGGGCAGCCTCAGCGTCGGTGCGCTATGCGCGCTGGCCTGTGCGGTAGGATACCGCACCTACGGATATGCTTGTACGGATATGTTTGTACGGATACCGCACCTAGTATCATGAGTGTGCGGATCGTAGGGGCGGCAGGATGCCGCCCCTATTCGCCAAGCCCGCGGATCGTCGTAGGGGCGGCAGAGATGCCGCACGGGCAGAGGCGCTATGGGGCGATGGGCGGTAAGGATACCGCCCCTACGCGCTGCCGCCTGACCTGGTGAACGGCAGCGTTCACGAGTTGCAGGACGAGCACACGCCGGGCCGCCAGTGGTCA
>DATLZJ010000762.1:0-11963 GCA_035574055.1 Caldilineaceae bacterium | reverse complement strand
GAAGGCCGCATCGGGGTTGGCGGCGCGGGCGCTGACAGCCCAGCAGGAGACAAAAGCGGTGGTGGCGCGGCGCGCCGGCCCGGCCGGTAGCTGAACCACCCCGTAGCCCAGCTCCGGGAAGTGGCCGGCCAGGTAGGGGATGAGCCAGCTTCCTTCAATGGTCATGGCGACGCGGCCGCGGCCAAAGGCCTCCCCGTTCCAGGTACTGTCCAACATGACCGGCTCAACCGCCAACCCGTCGGCGAATAGATTGACATAAAACTCGATGGCGGGCGTCACATCACTCCCGCTCCAGGGGATGCCATCACTGTCGGCCTGCCACAGAAAGGGCAGGAGGCGGCTGGCGTCTGCGGCCAGGACCAACCCATAGAGGCCGTTGTTGGCGTCGGTGACGGCCTCGGCGGCGGCGCGCAGGTCGCTCCACCCCCATCCGTCATGGGGGTAGGCCGCCTCCACCCGGTCAAAGAGGGCAGGGTTATAATAGAGGGCCAGCGTCGCCATGTCGCGGGGGAGGCAGTAGCTTTGACCGGCCACCTGGACGGCGGGCCGTAGGTGGGCGGGCAGCGCCTGGCTGGTATCAAAGGCCGGCGGCGCCGGCTGGACGGCGCCGGCCGCCGCCAGGTCAGGCAGTTGGTGACCCCAGGCCATGAACAGGTCCGGCGCACGGTCCTGGCGCAGGGCCTCCGCCAGCGCATTGGCATAGTCGGGTGTCAACAGACCGGTCACGGGAATGGTCGGATTGCTTTGCTCGAAGGCGCTGATGCGCTCTTGGAGCAGGCGATTCTCGGCTTCGCCGCCGGTCCAACCCAAGACGGAGACGCCAGCCGGAGCGGCTGCCGGCGTCTGGCGTTCTCGCTCCCAAAAACGGAGAGGCGGCAGCTCCGGCAGCGCGCTGCACCCGCCAAGCAGGCAGCAAGCCAGGAGCGCCGCCAGCCATTGTATCCGGCGGCAACCGGCAGCGAGCTGATTACTGGCTCGACTCTTGGACAAATCGGGCGTAGTCTTCCGGCGACAGAAGCGCCGCCAGCTCGCGCTCCAGCTCACTCGTCGGCTGCACTTTGAAGAACCAGGCGTCATAGGGTTGTTGGTTGACCAGCTCCGGCTTGTCCACCAGCGCTTGGTTGACCGCGACGACTTCACCGCTGACGGGCGCAATCACATCCTCGGCAGCCTTGACCGACTCGACGACAGCTACATCGGCTCCTGCGTGAACGGTCGCGCCCACTTCCGGCAGCTCCACATAGACCACATCGCTCAACATGTCTTGAGCGGCGTCGGTGATGCCTACCACGGCGATGCCGTCCTCAATCCGCACCCACTCATGGGACTTGGCATATCGGGCGTTTGCATCAAGTTTGTACTCGACCATAGTTTGATCCTTGTTTCGGTTCCCGTCTTGGTTGCGGCGCTCAGTCGCGCCTATTTGTGTCTATCCGATTTATGTCTATTTGTAACGAGGTGTATAGAACGGGCGCTTAACGACGCGGGCGCGTTTGGCTTGGCCGCGCACCTGCACCTCAAACTCGCTGCCCACGCTGCTCAGGTGTCGCGGCACGTAGCCCATGCCCAGGAACTTGTCCAGTGTAGGGCTTTTCATGCCGCTGGTTACATGGCCGACGACCTGGCCGTCTACCATCAGCGGGTAGTGTTCACGCGGGACTGCCCGTTCTACCATCTCAAACCCGACCAGCAACCGGCTTGGCTGCTCCAGCTTTACCTTGAGCAGCGCCTCCCGCCCGATGAACTCCTTGTCCCAGGCGATGGTCCAGCCTAGGCGGGCCTCCAGCGGGTTGGTGGTTGCATCCAGCTCATGGCCGTAGAGGGGCATAGCCGCCTCGAAGCGCAGGCTGTCGCGTGCGGCCAGCCCACAGGGCAGCAGACCGTGAGGCGCGCCGCTTTCCAGCAGCCGGTTCCAGACTTCGATGGCGCGGCTTTGGGGCACATATAGCTCAAAGCCATCCTCGCCGGTGTAGCCTGTGCGCCCCACCACGGCGGGCATGCCCAACAGGGTGGTCTCGACGGCGGTACGCGTCGCAAGACGGCTCAGGTCGGTCTCGGTGAGGGGCTGAAGGATTTGTTCGGCCTTGGGGCCTTGAAGCGCCAGCATGTAGAGGTCGTCGGACATGTCCAGCAGGGAAACGTCATAGCCGTGGTTGTGGGCCTCCAGCCAGGCCAGGTCTTTGGCCCGGTTGGCGGCGTTGACGATGACCAGCCAGCGCTCCGGCAGGCGGTAGATGAAGATATCGTCTACGACGGTTCCATCGGCGTAGAGGAGCAGGCTGTAGTGGGCTTCGTTCATGCCCATGCGCTCGATGTCCCAGACCTGGACCTTTTGTAGAAAGGGGATGGCGTCCGGCCCGCGCACCTCGAATTGGCCCATGTGGTCAATGTCAAAGAGGCCGGCGGCAGAGCGGACGGCATGGTGCTCGGCAAGGGGGCCGGCGGGATACTGGACAGGCAGCTCCCACCCTGCAAACTCGACCATACGCCCACCCAGTGCCACATGGGTATCGTAGAGCAGGGTTCTCGGCAAGGTCCCGTCCTTTCCGCGTGCAGTGTCGGGTGTGCCTTCGTTGGCAACAGTGGTTGGTCAGGTCAGTATAGCAGCGCCGGTTGCCTGTTGGCAAAGGATTGAGGGATGCTTGCGGGTGAGGTGCAGTCGTCGCGAGAGCCGTCGCCAACTGATTGACAGGCAGGGGGAAGTTATTATAATACCCTCAGTCCCACGAGGTTCTGAGCCAATCATGACGCGCCCGCGCCCCCTGCGCCGAGGAGTATCCCCGTGACCATCGCCTACCTGGTGCAACGCATCTTCCAGCTTCTGTTGATTGTGGTGATCGCCGTGACCATCAACTTCATTCTGCCCCGCTTGATCCCTGGCGATCCGGTAGAGACGGCCCTGGCGACCAAGATTGCCGTCTCTGGCAACGTGAGCGTGGATGTGCAGAAGGTGGCTGAGGCCTACCGGGCGAAATTTGGCCTGGACCAACCCTTGTGGAAGCAGTACCTCAACTACTGGCAGGATATTCTGCGGCTGGACTTTGGCGTTTCGCTGGTGGATTTTCCGGAGCCGGTAATCAATCAAATTCGTTCGGCGTTACCCTGGACGGTCGGGCTGCTCACCATGGCGACGCTCATCTCCTTCGTCTTGGGGTCCATCCTCGGCGCGTTGTTGGCCTGGCCGCGCACACCGGCCATTTTTCAGCCGCTGGTGTCGCCGTTGCTGCTGCTCTCGACCATCCCTTATTTCCTCTTGGGGATCATTCTGCTCTGGCTCTTCGCGGTGGAATGGCGGCTCTTCCCTGCGGGGGGCGGCTTCTCGCCCACCCGCATCCCTGGCCGCGACCTGGGTACTGTGCTGGACATCCTCTACCATTCGATCCTGCCGGCGCTCTCGTTAGTGCTGGGCGCGGTCGGCGCGTGGGCCATCGGTATGCGCGCCATGATGATCTCGGTGTTGGGCGAGGACTATGTCACCTTTGCCGAAGCCAAGGGCCTGCCCGCCAGGCGTATTTTTCTCTGGTACGGGATGCGGAATGCGCTCCTTCCCCAGGTGACACAACTGGCGCTGGCGCTGGGCGGCGTCATTGGCGGCGCCGTGTTGGTCGAGGCCATGTTCAGTTACCCCGGCATCGGCACCCTGCTTTTTTCGGCCATCGCCGGCAAAGATTACTTTGTCATCCAGGGGATCGTGCTGATGTTGATCCTTTCCCTGGCCGGCGCACTCTTTATCATTGACCTCATCTATCCGCTGTTGGACCCGCGAATCCGCTATCATCGTTAGCCGCCGTTACGAATCCGGTGCGAAGGAGCTAACCGCGATGGGTCGTCTTTGGCGGGCGCTGAGAAGCCCGCGACTTACAGCCTCGTTAATCGTTGGGCTGGCGGTGCTGGCCGCGGTTGTTGCCGGCAGCGCCCTCGGGCCGCTCTTTGTGGATACCAGCAAATCCCAGGTTGGCGCAGTACCCCCATCGCTCGCGCCGACCGCCGAGTATCCGTTGGGCACCGATTCCCAGGGGCGCGACATGCTGGCCGTGATGGTGGTTGCCACCCCCCAAACCTTGCGCATGGGCATGATTGCCGGCTTGGTGGGCATCGGCATTGGGCTGCTGTTGGGCTTGCTTTCGGGCTTCTTCGGCGGCGCGCCGGATACGGTGATCCGCGTGCTGGCCGACTCGCTCATGACAGTGCCGGGGATCGCCATCCTCATCATCATCGCCTCCAATGTGGAGTCCATGTCGGTCGAGTTGATGGCGATCACGGTGGCGTCATTGGCCTGGATGTACCCCACGCGCACCATTCGCGCGCAGGTCCTCTCCATTCGCGAGCGAGCCTATACGGCCGTGGCGCGGGCCAACGGCCAAAGCGAGCTGGAGGTGCTCTTTCGAGAGATTATGCCCAATCTGATGCCCTATATCGCCGCCAGTTTGGTGGGGGCCATCAGTGGGGCGATCTTGGCGACCGTGGGTCTGGAGTCGCTGGGGCTGGGCGCGGAAAATGTGCACACGCTGGGCACGACCATTTACTGGGCGCGGCGCTACAGCGCCATCCTGCGCGGCCAATGGTGGTGGTGGGGGCCGCCCATCGCGATTATCTCGCTGATCTTTATCGGCCTGTTCCTGGTGTCGGTGGGGCTGGACCGCATTGCCAACCCCACCTTGGCCGGACTTGCGCCGGCGCGGCGAGGTCGCCGGCAGCCGCAAGCCAAGGCCGCCGCCGGCAGTGTACCGGCGGGCGCTGCGCCGTATATTTCGCCGGTGAGCAATGGCGGCGACGGCGCAGAAGGGGGGCAAGCGCCGTCGCCCATCCTGGTCGTCGAGGACCTGCGTGTGGTCTTTGAGACGCGCGCCGGTGAGGGAGCCGCCGTAGATGGCGTCTCATTTCGTCTTGCGCCGGGCGAACGGATGGGGCTGATCGGCGAATCCGGCTGTGGCAAGACGACGTTGGCGACGGCCTTGATGGCGATGACGCGGCCGCCGGGGCGGATCGCCGGCGGCCGCGTGCTGCTGGAGGGGCGCGACCTGCTGGCGTTGAACGAGGCAGAGTTGCGCCGGGTGCGCCTGAGCGAGATCGCCCTCGTGCCCCAAGCCGCCATGAACTCGCTCAACCCGGTCATGCGCATTCGTGACCAGATTGCCGACGCGGTGCTGGCCCACAACAAGGCCGTCTCGCCGCCGGAGCTGGCCGCGCTGGTCGAGCAGGCTTTGCGCCAGGTGGGGCTGCCCCCTTCGGCGGCCAACCGCTTTCCCCACCAGTTGAGCGGCGGCATGAAGCAGCGAGCGGCCATGGCAATTGCCACCGTCCTGCGCCCCAAGCTGATCATCGCCGATGAGCCGACCAGCGCGCTGGATGTGGTCGTCCAGCGGCAAGTCATGGTCACGCTCGGGCGCGTCCAGAAGAAGCTAGGCGCAGCGACCATCTTGATCGGCCACGACATGGGGCTGGTCGCGCAGTTCTCCGATAGCGTTGGCGTTCTCTACGCCGGTAAGCTGGTGGAGCGCGGCGCAGTGGACGATGTGCTGGCCTCGCCCCTCCATCCTTACACACGGCTCTTGATTGACAGCTTGCCCAACCTGGAAACGCGCGCCTCGTTTGTCGGTATTCCAGGGCTGCCCCCGGCGCTGTTTGACCGCCCGGCGGGCTGCCGCTTCCACCCGCGCTGTCCCTTTGCCTTTGACCGCTGCCGCCAGGAGGAGCCTGCGCTCCAGGCGCTCAATGGCCGGCAAGTGGCGTGCCACCTCTATCCCGCCCACGCCGCGCTGCCCGCCCTGCCGGGATCTGCTGCTGTGTCGCACGAGCAGACAGCCTCACTCGCCCCTGTGCCGGCCATCGCTCAGACGGCAACGGCTCCCACCGCGACAACCCAGACAGAAACAACGAGGGCAGAAGGGGTGGATGCATGAGTACACAGCCAAGCACCCTGCTCGAGGTGCGCGAGGTCTCTAAGGTCTTTCGCAGCGGGCCGATTTGGGATCGGGAGACCACTGTGGCGGTGGACCGAGTCTCCTTTGCGCTGCCGGAGGGCCGGCCCACCATCACCGGCATTGTGGGGGAGAGCGGCAGCGGCAAGACCACGCTGGCCCTGCTGCTCCTGGGCTATGTTCATCCCACCGCGGGGCAGGTGATCTTCCGGGGCAAGGACGTGGCAACGATGTCCAGGCAAGAGCGTTTTGCCTTTCGCCGCGAGGTACAGCCGATCTTTCAAGACCCCTTTGCCGCCTTCAACCCCTTTTACCGGGTGGACCATGTGCTGACGACGCCGATTGCGCGCTTCGGCCTGGCCGATTCGCCGCAGGAGGCCCGGCGGCTGATCCATGAGGCGCTGGAGGTGGTTGGTCTGCGGCCCGCCGAGACGTTGGGCCGCTTTCCCCACCAGTTGAGCGGGGGGCAGCGCCAGCGTATTATGGTGGCGCGGGCGATGCTCTGCCGTCCCAGGCTGATCGTGGCCGATGAGCCGGTCTCCATGGTAGACGCCTCGCTACGGGCGACCATTTTAGATGGGCTGCAGACGCTCAACCGTGAGCTTGGCATTTCGATCATCTACATCACCCACGACCTGACCACCGCCTACCAGGTCTGCGACCGGGTGATGGTCATGTATGCAGGGGCAGTGGCCGAGGCCGGCGACGCCGAGCAGGTGATCCGCGGCGCAAAGCATCCGTATACCCAGCTTTTGGTCTCCTCAATCCCGACGATGGACCGCTCGCAGCGGTGGGCTGACGAGGATGGCGAGGACGCGACGCTCCAGCCGGAGCGGCGCAGCGCGGGCTGCAAATTCGCCCCACGCTGCGCCTTTGCCCAAGAGCTTTGTTGGCGGGCGGCGCCGCCACTGTACCGGCTGGAGGGAGATCAGGTGGCGGCCTGCGTGTTGTATACGGATCGTCCGGTTGCGGCCAACGGCCATCGCGGCGGGACTGTTGACCGTTGACTTACAGAGGGATGAGGCTATCGGGCTGTTCTGCGCTTCTTCCCTCTCCGGCCAACGGTCAGCAGTCTTAGGCCAGCAGTCGCTTACTGCACCGGCTGGATCTCGTGGACAACCAGGTTCCAGGCTTCCCAGCAGGGATAGGGGGCGACATAGGGATTCTCGGCCCCAGGCCAGCCCGTCCAATAGGTCTCGTTAAAGACCACCACGTGCAATTCCTCCAGCAGCATGATCTCCGGCATGTCACGCAGATAGATGTCCAATGCCTGGTTGGTTAGCTCCATATAGCGAGCATTGTCCGCCGAGCCGGGCATGGCCTCCATCTCATCAATCAGCGCATCATATTCCTCGTTGCGATAGCGGGTGCAGGCGATAATGCTGGGGCAAGCTTCGCCCAGCTCCGCGGCATACCGGCTGTGGAGGTCTTTGAGCGTCTCATAAGGCTCGGAGAGGCTGCCGCAATGGACGAGGAACATGGTATCGAAGTTGCCCAGGGAGATGTCATCTACCCACGCGCTGGAGCCTTCCGGTTCCAGCATTTCGACTGCGTCAAAACCGGCGCGCTGGAGTTGAGAGGCGACCACCGGCGCCAGCGGCGCCAGCCATTGGGGAGTCCGTAGCGGAACGGTAAGCACTTGACCATCTTTGGCCCATTGGCCGTTGGCGTCCTTGCTGAAGCCTGCGGCGGTCATGTGTTGCTCGACCAGGGCCAGGTCCGTCTTCAGGCGGTCATGCTTGTCAATCGTGGCCTGAAGCTCCGGCGTCATCCAACGGTCTACCATGTAGGACGAGAAGGGGACGACGACCGGGAAGTTGGCATTCTCGTAGCCCAGGGTGGAGATTTCAGCGCGATCTAGCGCATAGTTGATGGCGATCCGCACATCGCGGTTGTTCCACGGCTCCTTGGCATTGTTGAAGACCAGGTTGTAGCCACAGCCATCGGGCGCGCCCCAGATCGGTCCTTCGCGGTTCCAAGAGCGGATGTTGGGGTTGCGTTCGATGGCCGCTTTGAAGGAGCCGGGCAGCAGCGGGTGCCCGCTGTCCACCTGATCGTTGATCAGCATTTGGGCCATAGACTCGTCGCCGCCGACCGGCACGACGATCACCCGCTCCGGCGCCGGCATGTCCTGGAAACCGACCTTGACGCCCCACCAATCGTCGCGGCGGTCGAACACCATCTGCTGGGCGCTGGAGCTAACCAGCTTGTAGGGGCCGGTGCCGACAGGCCAGCCGGCGGCCAGGTCGAAGTTGGTAAAGGTTTTCGGGTCCTTGTCGCCCCAGATATGCTTGGGCAAGATCACCTGATGGTTCTCATGGCCCAAGGCCAGGTTGTCCCGGAACCAGCGCGGGCCGGGCTTGGTCAGGTTGATGATGGCGGTGAGGTCGTCCACGCACTCAACATCCTGGAGCCACTCCTGGTAGATGTAGGAATAGTTGAGGTCGGGCGCGTTGTCGCGCAGCATCTCTAGGGTGAATTCCACGTCCGCGCAGGTGAAGGCAGTTCCGTCTGACCACTCAACGCCATCGCGCAGCTTGAGGGTGATTGCGGTAAAGTCGTCGTTGTACTCGTAGGTCTCGGCCTGCCAGGGGATCAGCTCACCTGTGTTGAGGTTGGTATAAAAGAGCGCCTCATAGACGGTTTTGCCGCCCATGTGGCGCAAGTTTTGGTTGCCGGTCTGGTAGATATGCCAGTTGTCCGGGTTGGCGAGCGGCCCGGTGGTATCACTCCAGGGGGTGATGACCAGCGTGCGGTTGCGGGCGGGGCCTTCAGCCGCTTGAGGCGCCGGCGCACAGGACGCCACAAGCACGGCCACGATGCCAAACAGCATGACAAGCGCGGGAGCACGACGCAGAACGCGGGACATGGTGGTTCCTCCTTGTCGGTGCGGCAAGCCCGGCGGGCAATGCCCACCGGATCGGGTGGTGAATTGTACCTTGAGGGTGTATGCGAACTATAAGCTGTAGTTTGGGTTGCTGTCAAGGCGACTTTTGATCGCTCTGGAGAGGCGATGGGGTTGCCAGCGCAGAGTTCTTATCCGGCGGGTCCGGCCCTGCCGCTATTGGCGGGGCCTGCTAACATCCTGGTCGTTGGAGCAGAGGCAGGAACAGCGGCACGTCGCCCGGCAGCGGGGACGGCTGCTGGGGGTCACTGGCGCCCGCGGGCGCGACGGTGAAGCGCCAGGCAGGACTCCACTCTCCCCAACGCCCATCGGCGCCGGCGCCCTGCACCCGCCAGTGGTAGACGCCATTGCTCAACCCTGTGGCCGTGTAGCTCAGGCTGTTGACCTGTGTATCTACACGCGTTGTGCTGAAGTCGGGGCAGGCAGCGATCTGGAGCCGGTACTTCTCCAGCCCCGGAACGGCTTGCCAGGTCAACGTAAGCGTGCCCGCTTGCGTCATAGCCCCGTCGGCAGGCGCCGCCAGCACCGGCGTCAAGACCGTGTCGCCAGACAGGATGGCGACATGGTACCCGGTGTTGCATCCCCACTGGGTTGGGTTCCACGGCCTCACCTGCACAAAGTAGACGCCGCGCTTGGGCGCGACCCATTTAAGATAGGAGGAGACCCCGCCGGCGTGATCGTCGTTCTCGGCCAGGAGGGTCGAACCGTCTGGGCCGTAGAGCGCAAGCCATGTGTCCACCGGCTCGCCTGGGTTGTGGGTGTAGAGGTGGTAGGTAACGCCCGCCTCCGCCGCAAAGCGCAGCCAATCCTGGTCGCCGGCATGGCCGAAGTTGTGGGTTGTCGTGGCGCCAAGCGGCTGTAAGGGCGCCGCCGAGGGATCATTATCGCCCTCGAAAGCGTCTTCCCCCGCCAGACAGAACTGGACCGCAGGGTGTGTATTGTCGGTGCGATTGGCGTCGCTGATCACCCCTGTGCTGTCGGCCACAGCCGCCACTGCCATCACCTGGTCTGTGCCGCTCATGGGCCGGAGGCCGGTCAGCACCGTGGAGAGCGTGACCGCCTGGCCGGGCGCAAGGGGCGCGATAATCCAGTGGCTGCGGCTGTCCGCTAGAGTCGCGGGCGTCTCCGGCGCGTGCTCCTGGAACAGGTGAACAAAAAACTCCGTCTGTGTTGAACCGATCCCTCGGTTTTCAACAACCGCCTGGACCCGCACATTGCCTTTGCCGTCGGGCTGGGCTGCCAGGCTGCTCAACGCCAGGTCTGCCGGTCCCGGCGCTGCCTGTGCGCGTTCGCGGCCAAGCAGCACGATGGGAGCCGGTTCGCCGTCAGGCTCGCCGGCGGCCGCAAAGGGCTGCGGCTCCTCCTCCACCACCGGGGGCGGGGGAGGAGGAGCGCCCGCTCTACTGTTGCCGTAGTAGAGCGCATAGGCGGCGGAGCCGTCGTTCGGCGCAATCTCGGCTTGGGCCACAAAGCGGATGTCAATGGCCGACGGTGTAAAGTGAATGACCTGGCGCTCAAGCTCCAGCGCATCCTGGTAGACGAGCCGCACGTCTTCGCCCTTCACTACGGAAGCCGACGCCGCATAGAGCGCTTGCGCCGTGGGCGATGTAGTATCGTCCAGGTAGAGGCGGAGTGGCCGGCCCACCGTCAAGGGTACGCTGCTCATCAAATTCGCCACCAACAGTCCACGCCGGTAGCTATAGGCCGCATCCCACCACAGTTCCGGCGTCGCGCCCATCGGGTTGATCTGCCAGCAGCCGCCGGCTTGCCAGGGATGTACATCTGGGGCGCCAGGGCCGGCATGGGCGCGGCTGCGAAAGCAGTAGGTATGGCCGGGCTGCCCGCTGAAGATCGCGGACGCCTGTGGATACTCTACCAGCCAGTCCAGCCACGGCCCATCGGGTTGGCGGAAGAACTGGACATCATGGGCGTTTGCGCCTTGCGTTGCGGTCGTCCACGTGACGATGAAGCGGCTCTCGACGGCGAGCGATGGGGTCAGCGCAAGCGAAGGGGAGAGCGTCGCGCCGGCGGCGATGGCTTGCGATGCGTAAAGCGCTGTATCGCCGTTTGCAGCGGCAACGCGCACGCGGGCAGAGAGGATCGGCCCAAAGTAAGCGCCCTGGCCGTTGCGCAGCCGGAAATAACCGGCATATTCTCCGGCAGGCGTGGACGCCGGTATGCGCAGCAGAACGCTGAGGTCCGTTTCCTGTGCGGGGGCCACAGCCGGTAGCGTGGTCTCGGTCGCCGCGCCTAGCCATGTTCCTCCTACAAAGACCAGGCTGTAACGTTGATCCCATGTGGAGCCGCCACTGTTTTTGAGCCGCCAGGTGTAGGTCAGCGCCTGGCCGGGCGCAACTAGGGACGCAGGCGCAGGCTGCTCGATGAGGCTCACGCCATCCAGGGTTGCATCGGGCGATAGCCCAACCTGGCCCGCGGGCGGCTGCGGCTCATCTGCGGCAGGCAGCGGGAGTGTTGCGCCGCATGGGATGGGAGCCGGCCACAGTAGCATCTCGACCGCCGGTACCTCAGCCGGTTGGTATTCAAGCTGCAACCGGTAGACGCCGCGCTCCAGGAATAGCGTCTTGGCGCCATTGCCACAGCGGGCCGGCCCTTTGACGGTGAACAAGTCCCGCTGATCCAGCCGGGCTTGAAAGTCGCCGCCGCTGCTTGTATGAAAGGTGTACCACCAACTGGCCGGGATGGAGATCGGTTTGGTGTGGTTGAGCGGCGCCGGAGGCGGGGCAGGCTCCGAAGGGACCAGCCTGCCAAGAGGGACGATTTGAGACGGGTCATTCTCGCGCACTAGACGCGTCTCTTCGACAATCCAGCCGGAGAGCTTCTGGCCTGCGATGGGGATCATCACCCCATTCTCGCGGATGGTGAAATGGACGTGGGAGGTGGTCGAGTAGCCGCCGCCCACACAGCCGTTGGAGGGATGGCCGATGCGGAGCTGGTCGTCCAGCACGGAGCGCCGGCCCGATTGGGCCACATGGTAATAGCCGGTGCTCCAGACATCGTTGTGCTGGACGACGACCAGGGAGCCGACCGAGAGCACGATCTGGCCGGGCGCGGCGGCAGCGATCCAGTGGTCGCGCACGATGCCGTCATCTGCGCCGCATGGGGTGCTGTCGGCGGGG
>DATLZJ010000761.1:0-3114 GCA_035574055.1 Caldilineaceae bacterium | reverse complement strand
CGCGGCCTCTCCGGCAGCGGGCGCAGCCGGGGCAGCTCCTGGCGCGGCCGGCGCGGCGCAAGCCGCCAGCAACGCGCCCCCCGCGCCGAAACCGGCAATCCTCAGAAATTGTCGTCGGGTAAATGCTGGGTTGGACATGGTCCATGTCTCCTTTGACAACCGCGAAGTTTGACAACAGCGAAGTTTGATAACAGCGAACGTGGTATTCGTGACAGCATGATTGAACTGTTGGGCGACCTGTGAAGCAAGACCGGTACAGCAAAGCGGGAGCAAAGATGACACCCTCATCCACTGGGCAACCCGTCATACAACGGCCAATGGGCAGGGGCGAAATAGGTCGGCTGTACCGTCTACTTTACTGGTTTACCACAACTTACGGGGCCGCGCAAATCAGGTAGCCGTCTCATCTGATGCACCAGCGCAACCTCTAGGCGCAACCTCTAGGCTCACACCCTCTACGCTCTCCATAGGCTCAACCCAAGTAGAGGGCAAACTCCGGCGTGACGGTAAAGCGCAGGCAGGCGTGGGCGGCGCGCAGCGTCTCCTCTACTGCGGCAGGCGTCTCGCCGCGGGCAAAGATAAAGCCCAAATAGCTGTCGCCTTCGGGCAGGGGCGTCAGCGGATAGTGGAGCTTGGCGGTGATGGTCACTTCCTCGACGCCCGGCGTTGCGCGCGCCGCCTCCACCCCCTCCACACGCGTCAGGATGCCTGCTTCGGGGATGGGGATCATCATCACGCCGCTGGCGCGCCCGGCGCGCCGGGTCGAGCCAAGGGGCAGCCCGACCGCTTGGCGCAGGATCAGCTCCTCCAGCGACTGGCCGGCGTCGAAGCGCAGGGTCTGGCCGCACAGCCCGCCGATGGAGCGGCCCGCCACCTCCAGCATCCACGGCCCCTGCTCGTTGACCCGTAGCTCGGCATGGACCGGCCCCATCTGTAAACCGATGGCCCGGGCTGCCCGCTCGGCGCAATCGGCAATCGCCCGCTGCGTCTCCTCCGGCAGGCGGGAGGGGGTGACATAGATGGTTTCCTCGAAAAATGGCCCATCGAGCGGGTCCGGCTTATCGAAGAGCGCCAGCACCGTCAGCCTGCCGCCGTCCATGATCCCCTCCAGCGCCACCTCGACGCCGGGGATAAAGTCCTCCACCAGATAAGCGTCGCCGATGGCGCCCGGCGGCTCCTGGGCCAGCAGCCGCGCCAGCCGCTCGACGGCTGCGGCCAGCTCTGCCGGGGTGTCGGCGCGCATGACGCCCCGGCTGCCGTTGAGGTTGAGCGGCTTAATCACACAAGGGTAGCTGACCTGACGGGCGACCTCCGCCGGGTCTTGCGCGAAGGTGAAGCGCCGGAAGGTAGGGCAGGCGGCGCCGCCCGCTGCCATGGCCGAGCGCATGAGAAACTTGTCCCGCGCGGCCTGTGCGGCCTCCGGCGCGTTGTGGGGCAACCCCAACCGGCGGGCCGCCGCCGCCGCCAGCACCACCCCGCTGTCATCCACCGCCAGCACCGCGTTCACCGGACGCCGGGCTGCGTACTCGACCATCGCCTGCACGGCTGCCTCCGGCTGGCCGAAGTCCACCCCCAACGGATAGCGCCAGTAGCCGGCCAGCTCGGCGGCCATATCCACCACCGGGATCACTTCAATATTCAGCCGCGCCGCCGCCTGGGTAAACGCCTCGCCCCGGTAGCTGCGCGCGGTAAGCAGGAGGAAAATCCGGTAAGCCGGATCGCCGTTGATGCCCTGGCTCATGTTTATCCCCTGTCGCGATCTTCCTGTCTGTGCTATACTCGCTATGCAATTATGAAAACCATTGTCCTACGGATCGATCCCATTGACAATGCCCAAAATGGCTATCCCGCTCGCCTGCTCGATCTCGCCAGCGAGCCGGCGACGGTGCTGGCCCAATCCCTCCTTCCCGCTACCCTCCAGCCGCAGACGCCGCCGCCGGACCAGACGCCCTGGCTGGCGAGCGACCAGATCATCCCGACCTTTGCCAACGCCGCCGCGTCCACGCCCGTCCTGCGCACCATCGGCAACCAGCTCTACCAGGTCGTAGCCAGCGGCGACCTCCAGCAACACATAGAGACGCTGCCCAGCGACACCCGGCTGATCCTGGACATCCGCGACCGCATGTTGGCCGCGCTGCCCTGGGAGTTGTTGACCCAGAACCGCAAGCGCCTTTTTACCGACGCCACTCGTCCCATCTGCCGGGGCCTCCAGGAGAAGCTGGCGCCTTTGCCGCTCCATGAATGGCCCCTGCGCATGTTGCTGGTGATCGGCTCCGACGACCCGGACGTGCAGGCCGCGGAGGAGAGCCAGCGCATCCGCGAGGCGCTGATTGACGTGGATGCCGACGTGGACCTGCTGATCTTGGCGCGCCCGCCCAAGAGTACCCTGGTCGAACAGCTCCGCCAATTTCGCCCCCACATCTTTCACTTCGCCGGCCACGGCGGCCAGGTTCCCGGCGGCGGCGACTCCTACCTGCGGCTCGACAGCGACAGCGGCAACGTCCAATGGACCGGGGAGACCATCCTGCATGACCTGCAAGGGGTGGACTCGCTGCGCTTTGTCTTTCTCAACGCCTGCCGCACCACCGCCGAGAGCCAGGTCAACTACTGGACTTTGACCGACGCCTTTCTGGAGGCGGGCGTGCCGGCAGTGCTCGGGATGCACAGCGATGTGACTGGCGTAGACGCCGCGGCCTTCGCCGGGCAGATCTACCGCGGGCTGGCGGCAGGCAAGGCCCTGGATGTCGCCGTCGCCGAGGCGCGCCTGTACCTGATCAACCTGGGCGCCGATGCTCTGACCCGCCGGGGCTGGGCCGCGCCGGCCCTTCAGGTGCGTTGCGCGCCCGATAGCGCCATTACCGTCGGCGCAGGCATCGAGGAAGCGCATCGCCAACAGGTGCGCCCGGCCTTTGCCGAGGTGCATCGCCTGGTGGACCGGCGCAAGGAGCGCTACCAGGCGTGGGCCAGCCTGCGCCAGCGGCAGATCAAGCTGATCGTGCTCAAGGGCGAGCAGGAGGCAGGCAAGACCTCCTTCGCCAAGATGCTCATGCATCGCTGCGCGCTCAACAAACACCAGGTACGCTACATTGACCTGCAACACAGCCGCCGCGACTT
>DATLZJ010000760.1:0-5826 GCA_035574055.1 Caldilineaceae bacterium | reverse complement strand
CTTCATTGATGTCGCCAAAGAGCGCGCTGCTTTCGCCGTATAGGATGTTCCAGACATGCTCGCTGTGGATGCGCCCGCCGGTGAGGTCGCCGGCAGCTAGCGCATCCAAGGCCAACTGAGCATGGGTCAAGGCCAATTCGGCTTGGCTTTCGAGGCCGGTGAGATAGGCGACGTTTTCCGGCGTATCCGGCGCGGCCACATCCAACCGCTCGATCTCGGCCTGGACGCTTTCCGGCAGGGCGCCCGCTGTGGCTTCGACCACCGCCTGCGGCTCACCGAAGATAAAGTCATCCATCACCGCCACATCCACGCTGCCGCCGTCGTCCGGCCCCAAGGCTGAAGTGCCGTAACTGATCCGCACCCGATGGATCACCGGTTCCGGAAAGATCACGCCCAGGAAGGAAAGCCCCTCGTCAGCTATGGGCGCCTGGTACGCGCCCAGGGAGTTGCCTTCGATATCGAAGTATTCAAAGGCTGTATGCGCCGTGTCAATGTCGGTATAGACGGCGCCAAAGCCACGGGTAACGGCGGGCGTATCGCTGCCGGGCACAAAGAAGATGATGTCGGCGATGTTGCTGCCTACGGGCGAGAAAAGCCGCTCTTCGCTAAAGGTCTTGAAGATGTCGCTGTAGCTGGGGTTGATATGGCCGAAGCGGACGGGCGTCCCGGTCGGGTTGTCGGCGTCGGCGCTGATCTGGAGCATCTCGCCCGGTGTGAAGAAAACGGCTCCCCTGGCGCGTGGGGCCTCCGGTGCATTGAAGAAGTCGGGGTCGTAGCCATTCGGCGCTGCCTGCTCGTCGGGCACGCCATCCCAGGTGATCGTCCGGAAACCGTCGGGGCGAGAGCCAGGCTCGCCGCCGTTGTCCTGCCCGCCCAAAAGGAGCCGGTAGGCGGCGACGGTGTTGGAGATATCGCCCGCGGCCACAA
Organism: Caldilineaceae bacterium; assembly: GCA_035574055.1. Taxonomy (GTDB): domain Bacteria; phylum Chloroflexota; class Anaerolineae; order Caldilineales; family Caldilineaceae; genus QEUY01. The sequence goes on along the minus strand of DATLZJ010000760.1, from coordinate 4,899 downwards.
TGACCATCGGCGCCGTGGGCGCCGGTTCGCCAGCCGTTGGCGCCGTCGCCTCCACCGTGACGGCCATCTCCGCCAGCGGCGTTACCTGCACGCTGTCCTCCGGTTCGCCTTGCTCGACCACCAGCCGCTCGACAGAGCCGATGTCGAGGGTGAAGGAGATCAGGTTGGTGCGGGTGAAGGCCGTCCGCTCGCCCACAGGGGCCACCGCAAAGGCATCGCCTCTGCCGGCAGCGCCGCGCACGCGCACCACATCGTCGCCGTCGTCGCCCTCCATGGTATCGGAGTTATCGCCGTTGTTCCAGATCAGCTCGTCAGCGCCGGGGCCGCCGTTGAAGAGATCGTCCCCCTTGCCGCCGACCAGCGTAACGTTGCCTGCGCCGCCGTTGAGCGTGTCCACCAGGACCGTACCGGTGATGACATCGTTGCCGCCATTGCCGGAAAGCGTCACCGCCGTCAGGCCGGTGAAATCTTCGGTGAGGACGCCGCTCGCGTCAATCACGTTGCCGCCTGGCCCCCCCTCGACGGTCATGGCGGCCAAGCTGGCGCAGTCTGCGGCGCTGCCCTCCGGCTGTGTACCGTTCACTGTGACTACGCCTTCGTTGCAGACAATGCGGATGGCATCCCCGGAATCACTGACCACGGTTAGCGCGCCATCGGTGACGGTCGCAGCCCATTCGGCCAGGGCGGTCAAGGGCGCAAAGGCCACGGCACAGACGATCAGACAGGCCGCTGCAAGCAACCAAGGCCGCTTGGCCTGGACGCGCCTACTGGCATTCTGCGTTCCTCCCATCGGTTGGTCTCCTTTGGTTGAACTGAACGGCGGTAGTTTGCGAAGGCGCAAGCGGCTGCTTTGCCTACGCCCTGTCACCGATCGGCGTGGCCCAGCGACTTATCCGGCGCAATCTGGTCACGCACCAACTGCTTGAGGGTCTTGATCTCGGGAAAGCGTCCCTGCTCCTGGCGGGACCAAATGGTCTCTCCCTCCACGCGCACCACAAAAACGCCGCCGCTGCCGGGGAGCAAGGCAACTTCCCCCACTTCCGCCTCAAAGGTGGTCAGTAGCTCTTGCGCCATCCAGGCGGCGCGCAGCAGCCAACGACATTGCGTGCAGTATTCGATCTCGATGCGAGGACTTCTTGGCATAGCCGTCGCTCCCGGCCCTATCGCTGGCGGCGCTTGCGAAGCTGGTCGAGCATAATGGCGACGACGATGACCAACCCCTGCACCGCCTGGAGCCAATAGGCGGAGACGCCGGTTAACACCAGCCCATTGCGCAACACCTGCATGATGGCCGCGCCGATGAGCACGCCGAGGATGGTTCCCTCGCCGCCGCTGAGACTGGTGCCGCCCACCACCGCAGCGGCGATCACATCCAGCTCATATCCTTGGGCCGCCGTCGGCGCGGCCACGCCGAGCCGGGCCGTCATCAGGATACCGCCGATGCTCGTCAGAAAGGAGCAGAGGGTATAGACCAAGATTTTCACATTATCGGTGTTGATGCCGGAGAGACCCGCGGCCACTTCGTTGCCGCCAATGGCATAGATCCGGTATCCCCACACGGTGCGGTTGAGGAAGATGGCGGTCAACACCGCTAGGACCAGCATTACCACCAGGGGCAGAGGCACACCCAGGCCGGCGACCGGAATATCGTATTGGCCGAGGGTGAGGAAGGAGGCCGGCAGGCCGCGCACCGGCTGGCCCGCGGTCAGGCCGGTGGTGATCCCCCGCGCCATCAAAAGCGTACCGAGCGTGGCAATGAAGGGGGGCAGCCGCGCCTTGCTGATCATCAGACCGTTCAGCAGCCCCACCAGTGCGCCGGTCGCCAGGCCGCCCAGCACCGCCAGCGGGACGCTCACCCCCGCGACCATCAACATCGCCGCCGCCAGCCCCGAGAGGGCCATCACCGAGCCGACCGAGAGGTCAATGCCGCCGGTGATAATCACCATACACTGGCCGAAGGCGCTGATCGCGATCCAGGAGAAGGAACGCAGGATGTTGAAGATGTTGGTGCTGGTGAGAAAGGTATCGGTGCGAATGGTCAGAAAGAGGCTCATCGCCAGCAGGATCAGCAGGACCCCAAGCTCCTGGCTGCGCAGCACTTCCTGCCAGCCGCGCCGCTCCCGGCCATAGGACTTCACGGGCCGTACCACTGCCTCGCTCATACCGTTCTTCCTTCCACTGCTGGGATACGCGGCTCGCCGGCAGCGCCATCAGTCTGGCCGCTGGCATAGGCCATGATTCGCTCCTGGGTCGCCTCAGCGCGATCGAGAATGGCGGCGACCCGGCCCTCATGCATGACCAGAATCCGGTCGCTCATGCCGAGGATTTCCGGCAGCTCCGAGGAAATCATGATGATGCCCATCCCTGCCTGCGCCAACCGGCTCATCAGCGCATGGACTTCAGCCTTGGCCCCGATATCAATGCCGCGCGTCGGCTCGTCCAGGATCAGCACCTTGGGCTGCGAAGCGAGCCACTTAGCAAGGACGACCTTCTGCTGGTTGCCGCCGGAAAGGAACATCGCCCGCTGGCGCAGGTGGGGCGTGCGGATCGAGAGCCGGTCCACATACTCGTAGGCCGTCTCCTCGACCTGCCGGCGGTCTACCCATCCGGCGTGGCTGTGCCGGTCGAGGGTGGCGAGGACGATATTCTCCCGCACCGGCAGCTTAAGGACCAACCCTTGCAAGGCGCGGTCCTCCGGCACAAAGCCCAGGCCGGCGCGCACCGCATCGTGGGGCGACGTGATCGGCACGGGCTTACCGTCAATCAGAATTTCGCCGCCATCCTTTGCGTCTACACCAAAGATCAGCCGCATGGTCTCGGTGCGCCCCGCACCGACCAGCCCGGCAAAGCCCAGAATCTCGCCCCGATAGAGCGTAAAGCTGACATCATGGACGGCGCCCTTGCGGGTGAGGTTGCGGACCTCCAATACGGGCGCGGTGATCTCGGCGGCCTCCTTATGGAAAATGTCATCGAGGGCGCGGCCCACCATCAACTGGATGATTCGAGCGCTTGTGGCCTCGCTGATGGGCAATTCGCCGACCCGCCGCCCGTCGCGCAGCACCACCACCCGGTCGGCGATGCGAAAGATCTCCTCAAGCCGGTGGGTGATGAAAATCGTAGCGATGCCCTGCGCCTTGAGGCCGGCGACAATCTCAAAGAGCGTTTCTACTTCCTGCTCGCCCAGCGCGGCCGTCGGCTCGTCCATAATGATCACGCGCGCCTCCACGGCCAGCGCCTTGGCGATCTCCACCATCTGCTGCTGGGCCACCGACAGGTCACGCACACGCGCTGTCGGGGCCACATGCGCGCCGATACGGTCCAGAATCTCCTGCGCCTCTCGTTCCATCCGTTGCCGGTCCACCAGCCCCAACAGCCCGCCCAGGCCACGCTGCCGCGGCTCGCGGGCGATGAAGATGTTGGCGGCGACGCTCTGGTTGCGGGTCAGGTTGAACTCCTGATAGATGATGGCGATGCCCAGCGCCTGCGCCTGCTGCGGGCTGCCGATCTCTACCTCCTGGCCGCCGATATAGATGCGCCCGGCGTCCTTGCGGTAGGCGCCGCTGAGGATTTTCATCAAGGTGGACTTGCCGGCGCCATTCTCGCCGACCAGCGCCACGACCTCCCCGGCGCGCACCTCGAAGTCCACGCCGTCCAGCGCTTGGACGCCCGGAAAGGCTTTAGAGATGCCCTCCATCCGGAGCACAATCTCGCCGGTCAAGGGAAGACTCCTGCGCAAAAGACAATAAAAGACAATCCAATATAGCCGTTGACATCGTAGGTGCGGCAGGATGCCGCACCTACGACATGGGTCGCCCACGATAGTAAGTGCGCTATCCTAGCGCACGCTCTGGCTTGTGCGGTAGGATACCGCACCGACAAGCGCACGTTCTCGCATGGCACGCACGTGCGCGCCGCTGGCGGCGCCGATGCCGCACCTACGATGCACTCTGTGGTCCGGGGTTCCCCTGGCGCTCAATGCGTATCAACGCCCTATTCTTCTGGGAAGGGCGGCGGTAGCTCTTGGGTAAAGTCTTGGGTCTCCCAGGCCTGGATCATCGCATCTACGTTATGCTCGGTCACAATGTCCATGCCGGAGTTGGTGAAGGACTCGAACTCCGCGCCGTTGACGATCCTGTCATAGATCATCTGAACGGTGTCATAGCCCCAGCCCCAATACTTCTGGCCGACTAACCCATCTAGATAGCCTTCCTTCAGATATTCCAGCTCGACCGGCAGGGTGTCAAACGCCACGGTCTTCAGCTCGCCGTTGAGCGCAGCATCCTCCCAAAGAGGCATGGACCCCTTCTCGGCAAAGAGCGGCCATAGGCCGACAAAGAACCAGCCGTCGAGGTCCGGGTAAGCCTGCATGGTCTCCTCGACCACCTGCACGCCCAGGTTGATGTCGTCGTTGCAGGCCACCGTGGTGACGACCTCGATACCAGGGTACTCGGCAATGCCATCCATAAAGCCGCGAATGCGCTCCTCCAGGTTGAAGGCGCCGGGCACGCCGGTTAGGATGGCGACCTGGCCCTCCTCGCCCATGGCGCGCACGAGCAGATCGGCCGCAGCCAGGCCGCCTTCATAGTTGTCCACGCCCAGATAGGTGAAACGCCCGCTGTCGGGTGAGTCCGAGTCCCACGTCATCACCTCGATCCCTGCGTCTATCGCCTTCTGGATGGGATCAATACAGCCGGTGGGGTCATTACAAGAAATGCCGATGGCATCTACGCCGCGAGCGATGACATCCTCGACCACGCGCGCCTGCTCGGCCATATCCGAAGCAACCGATCCGACATAGACGATTTCAACCTCGTAAGGCCCCTGTGCAGTTAGCTCTTCGGCCTTGGTCTCGGCGCCGACGCGACCGACCTCAAAGACCGGATTATTAAGGGCCTTAGG
>DATLZJ010000759.1:0-9116 GCA_035574055.1 Caldilineaceae bacterium | reverse complement strand
GCGCGCCCACGCCCACCACTCGACGACGGGCGACGGCGCGGACGCATCGGCCTCAGCTTGCGCCTCCGGCGCCAAGGATGTGGCAGGCGAGGACGCCTCGGGGAGGCGCACCACGGCCAGGTCGAGCGTCGTCCTGCCGCTCATCGGCTGGCCGTTGGCGGGCTGGGCCGGCGGCAGCGGGCGCTCCCATTGGGCCTCACCGGCGAAATCGTCCGGCTCATCCTGAAAGGGGTCGCCGGTCAGCTCATCGTCAAAGGATTGGCTGCGCTGGGGGGAATAAGCGTCGGCAGGCTCAGATGGCATAAGGCTCCCGGGCCGGCAACTCCGACCCAGCGCAATTTCGCAAAATCAGCAGCAGACGATATGCTTTTCGCCATATCGAATGGCGACAGCCTACGTCTAGTTTGATAAAGGTCTAGTTTGATAAAGGTCTAGCAGGTCCTGTAACCAGCCTCCCCATTCTACGGGGTGGGAGGGGCGCTGTCAACAATTGTGAAGCCGTGGCTGTCGCCCTGTGCCAAGACAGGACGCCTGTACAACAGCCAGGAGGGGCCTTCATTCGCAGTCTCAGTGACCATGGCTGAGTGTCACTTAAACGATTTCGAGATCATGATCTACGGAGAGCGGGCGCCCTATGGGGTCACTGCCCGCTACTTGGGGCGCAGCGCCGACGGCGTTTTTGCCGAGGAATGTACCCAGGAGCCGTGGCGGCTTGCCCAGCATCTCCTGGACCGCTCGGTCTACACCCCCGACGCCGCGGGCATCATCGCCGCCGGCAGCCGCCTCTTTCGTGCGCTCATGCAGGGCCAGGTGCGCGACCTCTGGATCAGCGCACGGGCCGACCTGGAGCAGGAGCGGGTGGATGGCCTGCGGCTCCGGTTGGCGCTCCAGCCGCCGATGGTCGCCGCCCTTCCCTGGGAGAGCCTCTACGACCCGGACCGCAACCTCGCCTTTGCCGCCAACCCGCAGACGCCGCTGGTGCGCGTTGAGCCTCGCTATGCCTATGTCGGCCCGCCGCGGCGGTTGCATGTCACCTTACCGCTTAGGGTGCTGATCGTCGCGCCCGACGACCCTCATGGCGTGCTGGCGACCGATAAGGAGATCGAGGGGATTACACAGGCGCTCCAGGGCGTTGGAGAGCAGTTTCTATCCATCCAGGTGCTGCGCGGTCGTTTCGGCGTCACCGAACTGCGCCGCCGGCTCCAGGAGAGCCGGGCCGACGTGCTCCACTACATCGGCCACGGGACGCCCGACGGGCTGCTGCTCTGGCAGCGCAACCAGCCTGCGCTGGCGCCCGCCGCCTCGCTGCGCGCCACGCTGAACCGGGTGCGCTCAGTAAAGCTGGCCTTTCTCAACAGTTGCCTGGCCGGGCGCGGCATTGGCCTCGCGCCCATCAACAGTGTCGCCGGCCATCTACTCCAGGCCGGCCTCCCCGCGGTCATCGCTATGCAGGCCGAGATCCGGGATGACGCCGCCATAGACTTCGCCCACTTTGTCTATGAAGAACTGGTCGCCGGCCCCTGCCCCGGTCAGATTGATATAGCCGTCGCCGCGGCGCGCAGCAGCCTCTATGCCCTCAATCCGGGTGACTTCAGCTACGGAACACCGCTGCTCTGGCTCAACGGCGAAGATGGCCGCGTCTTTACCCTCACCGAGACGCCGGCCGCTTCAGGGACGGGCGCCGCGACCGAGCCGCCTTCCCCCGAATTGCTGGCCGACCCGGACCTGGATGCCGAGCGCGAGTGGCTGGAGCAGGTCGCCCAGACCGATCTCAGCCGCCTGCCGCCCGACTATGCCTTTGTGCGCGCCAAATGGCTCCATCTGCTGGCGGAGCTAGGCAATCTGCTCCACCAGTTGGCCGCGCTGCGCGCCCAGCGCGAGGACGAGACCTTTGCCGCCAAGCTCACTGAGTACCGCCGCTATAAAGCCGCGCTGCTGCGCCTCCGGCGGCTGATCGCTGAAGTCACCGCCGCGTAAAGCCGGCGCTGTACGGATTCATCCTCTCCGGCCCTTGCCCATGCTCTCACCGCTGCGCCTCTGGCTGGCCTGGCTGCGCCTGTCCCTCCTCCTTGCCATCGGCTATGGTCTTGTTCTGCTGGCCGGCTTTCAGGCGCGCGCCCATCGCGAGCAAGACCAGGGCCTGGCGTCGCCGCTGCCGGCCTCTGCTGCCCCCGCGCCCCCTTTCCTGGGCATCACCCTGTATCCTGAAGGGCTGACCGCGCCTGGACTGGAACGCACGCTGATCGGTCTGGCGGGCGCGGGCTTTGGCTGGGTGCGCGTCCGGCTCGGCTGGGAAACGATCGAGCCGGCCCCCGGCGACCTGCGCTGGCAGGAGGCCGACCGTCTGCTGGAAGCCATCGAGCGCGCCGGGCTGACGCCGGTGGTGGTGCTGGACGGCAGCCCGGCCTGGGCGCGCAGCCCCCAAGACCAGCTCAGGCCGGACGCCCACCTGGCGCCGCCGGCGGACTTGAACGACTACGCCCGCTTTGCCGGGGCCGTGGCCACACGCTATGGCGACCGGCTCCGCTTCTATCAGCTTTGGGACGAGCCGAACATCGCCCCCCACTGGGGCGCTCGCCACATCTCCCCCGTCGCCTATGCCCAAATGGTCAAGGCCGCCGCGCCCACCATTCGCAGCGTTGACGCCGATGCGACCATCCTGCTGGCCGCGCTGGCGCCCACTGCCGACCGCGGCCACACGGCCCAGGATGAGGTCTACTTTCTCAACCGTGTCTATGCAGCCGGGGCCGCGCCCTATTTCGATGCCGTGGCGATCCAGCCCTTTGGCTTTGGCTTCACTCCCCAGGAGCCGCGGCAGCATCTCCAGACGCTGAACTTTCGGCGCGCGGTACTGGTGCGCCGGGCCATGCTGGCCGCCGGCGACGGCGCTACCCCTATCTGGCTGGTGCGCTATGGGTGGAACCGGGCGCTCAATTCTCCCTGGGGCAGCGTCGAGCCGCACCACCAGATCCGTTTCGCCACCGGCGCGCTTGAGATCGGCTACCGCCATTGGCCGTGGGTCGCGGCGCAGGGCTGGGCCGCCCACGCCCCGGCCCTGCCCGATAGCCACCCGCTGGCCGGCTTCTCGCTCACGCCCGCGCTGGCCGACGGCTTTCGCCACTGGGCGAAAACAGCAACGATGCATCCACGCCAGCCCATCCCCACCAGCCGGGAGATGATCGCCGCCCGCCCGCTGGCGACAGCGCCGCTCACCGTGCTTCCGGCTCCGGCGACGACGATCTTGCCATGGGGCTGGCTGGCCGCGGCGGCGCTGCTCTGGCTCTGGCGCACATGGGCGACGCTCAGGCTGTTGCCCTGGCGCGCCAAACCTGCCTGGCTACACGCCGCGATCTGGACGGCTCTGCTGGTGGTCTACTATATGGCGACTTGGCCGCCCCTGATTGCGCTCTGCTGGGTCGCGGCGGCCCTGCTCATCGCGGCCACACCCGCGCTCGGCGTGGGGCTGGCGCTCGCCCTGCTGCCCTTCTACTTCCAGCACAAAGAGGTGCAGGGGGTGGATAGGGTGTGGGCCATTGCGCCGGCCTATGCGGCGCTGCTTTGTACGCTGCCGGCGCTGCTCATCTGGGCGAAGCAGCGGCCTTGGATCGGCAGCCAGCGCCTGCGCCGGCGTGCGTCCGTGTGGCCGCCGGCGACTGCCGGCTGGATGGCGATCGGGTGGATGGCGGTCGGGTTGCTGGGCGCAGCGGGCGTCTGGTATTGGCCCGCCTATGGCCAGGGATTGCTGGCGCTGGTCATTGCGCCGTTGGCGCTCTTTACACTTTTGCGCTGGTGGGAGCCGGCGCGCGCGCAGCCGTCGCGCATGGCGGGCGCGCTCTTTGCCGGCGGGTTATTCCTCACGCTGGCCGGGCTAGGCGACTGGCTGCGCGGCGGCGGGACCGTCGCCGATGAGCTGCGCCGGCTGGTCGGCCCCACCTTCTCCCCCAACCACACGGCCCTTTACCTGGAGCGCACCCTCTTTCTGGGCCTAGGGCTGGCCCTGGCGCGCCAGGGCTGGCAGCGGTGGGGAATGCTGGCTGCCTGCGGGTTGATTGCGCTGGCGCTGGCGCTGACCGGCAGCCGCGGCGCGCTCCTGCTGGGCGCGCCTGCCGGCGTGGCAGCCCTCATCCTTCTGAAACCGAGCATCGGGAACCAACTGCGCCGCCTGGGTCGCGGCCCGCTGCTGATCGGCCTGGGCGTGGGAATCGGGCTGGCGCTCCTGCTCGCCTGGGCCTTCGGCCCTCGCCTCCTCAACAGCGCCACCGTGCATGAGCGCCTGGCGATCTGGTCCGTCACCTTGGCGCTGTGGCGAGATTATCTGCTGTTTGGCGTGGGGCCGGATGGCTTCACCTGGCGCTTTCCGGCCTATCTGCCGCCAAACAGCCCGCTTGATCCTGACCTGCGCCACCCCCATAATCTCTGGCTGGAGCTGGCCGCGCAGGGCGGGCTGGTGGCGCTGGTCTGGCTGGCCGGTCTGGCGCTGCTCGTCGCCAATTGGAGCTGGCGCAACCGCCATGGGCTGGCCTGGCCGCAGGTGGGGCTGCTCGCAGGGCTGGCCGCCGCCGTCGCCCACGGCCAGGTTGACGCCTTCCAGGCGCTGCCCGACCTGGCGGCCTGGAACTGGGCGGCCTTGGCCTTGCTCCTGAGTTGGCCGGCCCAACCAAAAACCGCTGCCCCACAGGACAGCGGCTCATGGACCAGTCTAGCAGATCGAACGAGCAGCAGCTATTGAAGCGTTAAGACCACATCTACGTCAGCCGTCGGCACCTGGGGCAGCAGCACCCCGGTGACGAGTTGGTTGACCGCCGGCTCGGCCAGGGGCGACTCACTCAGGAAGGGCTGCGCAATCTGGAGCGCGGTTTGCAGCGAGGCCGTGTCATAGGCGATGCGGATCGCCTCCTGCCCATCCAAGAGCAGGTGCAACATGCCCGGCTCGGTATCGAGATGAACCTCCTGCGCGCCCGTCGCCCGCAAGTTCGACACCACATCGGGAGGCAGGGCAGGCAATGAGACGCCTAGCTGGGAGAACTCCTCCGCCGTGATCCCACCCAGCGATATGATATGGCCCTGGCCGTCCACCGCCATGCGCACGCGCAGCGTAGCGGCCTGCGGATTCGCCTCCACCGGCTGCACCGTCAGCGATATCTCCTCCGGCATCTCGATGGGCGCTGCGCCCTCCGCTGGTGGGACATTGACCGTAATCTGCGGTCCCAGGCCGGTAGCAATGTCCAACAGGCTACTGATCCCCTCCGCGCCGATGCCGGCCAGCGGGCCGATGATCCCGGCCAGCGTGGTCAGTGACTCCTCCGTCCACGTAACCGAGGGCAATGCCTGGCCGTTGGCCGCGAGGTAAAGCCCGTCCTCCTGGAGAGAGACGTTCAACTGTTGCACATTGGCGGCCTGGAGGTTGCTGACCACATCCACCGGCACGACCGGCGCATCCCCAACCGGTAAGTTCATGACGTTGAGCCGGCCATCTTGCTCAATCGTCAGCGTCACCGGCGACAGTTCAGTCTCGGCGGCAGGTTCGCCGGTGAAGGAGACTGCGACCGTCGCCTGGGTGGCGGGCAGCAGCGGGATGATCCGGTTGAGGGTATCCACCAGCGCCGGGTCTTGCACAAAGGCCGGCAGGTAGGTCTGGAGCCGGCTCAGATATTGCTCATCATAGGCGATGCCGGGCAACGGCCGCCCGTTGAGCGACAGGTAGATACCATCGGGCTGGATCGCGACTTGCGCCGTCTGCGCGCCAACGGTCTGCAAAAGCGACTGGACATTGGGCGGCAACTGGATGGGCGGCAGCCCTAGCGCCTGCTGGAGCGTGGCGGCAGGCACCCCCTCGATGATCGCATTCCCCTGCTCGTCAAAGGCCAAACTGCCGATGGTCAACGGGCCGATGGCGTACTCCTCCGGCGTTGTCGGCGATACTTGCGTCTCCCCGTTCCAACGCGGGATGTCCAGCGCGGCCTGGCCTTGGGCCGGTGGAATGTTGAGCAGCACGCCCAAGCCGATGGTGCGCAACCAGGGCAGCAGGTTGGCGATCATCTGGCCGTTGGGCACCTGGGGCAGATTCGGCAGGATATCTTGCAGGGTCTCCACCGCGTCGGCGTCCCACCGGATATAAGGCAGGTCCTCGCCATTGGCATAGACATGGATGCCGTTGTAGCCAATGCGGACCTCAAGCTTCTGAATATTGGCAGACTGTAACTGCTGGACAAGCGTGGCCGGCACAACGGCCCCCAGGTTCAAGCCGAAGGCGCGCGCCGTGCCGTCTGGCTGGACATGCAATTTCGCAGAGGGCAGGTTAAACCAGGTTCGACCGCTTGTACCCCCGCCGCAGGCGCCCAGCAGCAGACTGACAATCAGAGCGACAACTAAGATTTGTACAATCTTTGGTTTCGCCTGCATGCCCAGTCTCCTTTAGATGCGTTGATGAAAAATAGTTGATTGCTGCTCAGGAGCAATGGATGAATCACAAGTGACTCAAGGGTAACAAGGCAAACAATCAATTGGCTGGATCAGGGTCAATGGGTGGAAAAGTAAGAATGAAAAGAATGAGACAATGTACAGAAAGACTATGCATGAAAGAAGATTGCATATGTGTTTTAATAGAGAATTCCGGTGAATCATACAACAATGTAAGCAAACACACAAGCAGAATTTCAGAGAAAATTTCCCTAGGGAGACAGTTTCCTGCCCCGCTCTTGGGCCAGGCGCTTTACCAGCGCCGTGCGCATGGCCTCCTGGTCGCTCCAAGGGTACTCTGTGGTTCCAAAACACATGCTGCGCTCATGGCCCTTGCCAAAGGAGGCAACCACATCGCCAGGCCGGGCCATGTCCACCGCAGCCTGGATGGCCGCGGCGCGGTCGGGGATGACCACATAGCTGGCTTGGGGGTTAGCTCGGCGCACACCGGCGGCGATGGCCTCGTTGATAGCGTTGAGGTCCTCGGTGCGGGGGTCTTCGGCAGTGATGACCGTCATATCGGCCAGGCGCCCGCTGACCTCGCCCATCTTGCCCCGCTTTTCTCGGTCCCGCAAGCCTGCGCTGCCAAAGACGGCGATCAGGCGCCCCGCTCGCCCGGCATCGTCCACCCCCACCAGAGGCCGCAACGTATGCAGCGCCCGCTCCAGGCTGGCCGGTGAATGGGCGAAATCCACCACAGCCAGGAAGGGCTGCCCCTCGTCAATGCGCTCCATCCGCCCCGATACGCCGGCCATCTCGGCAATGCCGGCGCGGATCGCGGCTGTACCGATCCCCAAGGCCAGCGCCACAGCAGCGGCGCAGGCGACGTTGTAGACATTGAACTCGCCGATCAGCGGTGTGCTCACGGCCAGCTCGCCCTCCGGCCACAGCAGCGTCAAGCGCGTCTCCTGGGGTGAGTAGACCACCTCGGTCGCCGCCACGCGCAGCTCCCCTTGGGTGACCGCGCGCTTCGCCGCCTCCGGGTCGGCGCGCAAACCATAGGCCCAGATTGGGACTGTGAAGCCATGGCGGGCGGCCTCCTCGGCCAGCGCCGCGGCCAGCGCATCGTAGCTGCCGGCGTCGTCGGCATTGAGCACAGCGCAACGAGGGACGCCCGGCTTGGCCGGAGTGGTATACAACGCCCGGAATAGCTTGGCCTTGGCCTGCACATACGCGTCGCGCGTGCCATGATAGTCCAGATGCTCATGGGTGATGTTGGTCACCGCCGCGATGTCGAAGGCTACGGCGGCCACTCGCTCCTGGTCCAGCCCATGACTGGTGCTTTCGATGACGGCATAGCGGCAGCCGGCATCGCGCATCTCGGCCAGGTAACGCTGCACTTCCGGCGCATCCGGGGTGGTCACATGCAGACCGGTCTCGCTCTCTCGCCCGCGAATCCGGGCGGCGACCGTCGTCACCGCTCCCACCAGCCCATATGGCTCTGCCTGGGAGCCAGGCTCGGCTGCCGGGCGGGTGGCGACATTGAGGATGGATTCAACAAGCGTGCAGGTGGTGGTCTTACCGTCGGTCCCCGTGACCCCGATCACCGCCAGGTCGCGGCTCGGAAAGCCATGAAGGGCCGCGCTGGCGTAGGCCAGGGCGAGGCGGCTGTTCTCTACCTGGAGATACGGCGCATCTGGCGGCAGGGCGCCCCCTCGCCCCGCCAGCTCATCGGCAGGAACCGTGCCCAGCGCAGCGACCGCGCCGCGGCCAAAAGCGTCGGCCAGGTAGGCATGGCCGTCATGCGCGCCCCCTTGCACGGCCACAAAAAGCGCGCCGGGCGTCACCGTCCGGCTATCGGCGGTAACGGACGTGATCTGGATGCGCTCCCACTTGCTGGCGGTGCGTTCCCTGTCCAGGGGGTGGCGCAATCCGGGCAGCGTTTGCAGCAACTGGCGCAGTGAAATCATAGCACGCTCGCTCAGATGTCCCGCGGGCCGCGCACGACCGACAGCCCTGCGGCCACAATGACAAAGACCAACAAGACCCCGGCAGCCACAAAGACCGGCGGCAGGCTGGTGTAGACTAGCCCGGCCACATCCACCGGCTCACGCGTGGCTGTCGGCGTGGGCGAGACGGTGGGCGTCGGGGTTTCGGTGGGCGGTGGCGTCACCGTCGGCGTATTGGTCGGCCCCGGCGTCGGCGTGTCGGTTGGGGGCGAGGTCGGTGTCGCCGTGGCCGTTGGAGGGAGCGGCGTTGGGGTAGGCGGCTCCGGGCTGGGCACCTCCACGGTTAGCACCTGGCTCTCGGTGATCGGCTCAGGGAGCGAAAGCGGGATGCCCGGCGACACCGGTTCGCCGGGTGAAAGGGAGCCTAGCGGGCTGGTGAGCGGCTCCGTAGCGCCGACGCCGGCGGCAGGCGTATCGGTGACAAGCGGCGTCTCAGTGGCGGTGGCCGTCGGCGTCGGCGTTTCCGTCGGCAGCGGTGTGTTGGTCGGCACGGGCGTATCGGTCGCCGTGGGGGTGGCCGTCGGCGTGGGTGTATCGGTCGGCGTGGCCGTGGGGGTGGGCGTATCGGTCGGTGTCGCAGTGGGAGTGGGCGTGGGCGTCGGGGTTGCCAGCGCCGCCGCCACATCCAGCGGCGGCATGGCCGTAGCCGGGAAGAAGGTCAGGCCCTCGTCGTCGCTGCGCAGCACCCAGTCGGTCGAGGCGCCGGCG
>DATLZJ010000758.1:0-3108 GCA_035574055.1 Caldilineaceae bacterium | reverse complement strand
TGCGGCCTGCGCAGGGGATCATCGAGGTGGTGAACCATACGCTGACCACGATGATGGGCCAGACCCTGCTGCAAGACCTGGCGCGGGCGGACGCCGACCCGCGCGTCAATTTGCATCATATCCATGTGCCTGCCTTTCGGGAGGTCGGCTTCCGTGATTTCAGCAAGACCGACGCCATGATCCAGGCCGGCTATGATGCCGCCAAGGCTTACCTGGCTGCGCCGCGGCCCCATGTGGTTGCGCCGGCGACTGTGCAGCAGCCTGCGCTGGGCGCGACGCTGCCCGGCGCGCGTGAGTTTATCCCGCCCCTTATGCCGGTCCGGTAGGCCCGGCCTGTCAGGATGTCCACATGCTTCGTTCCCGGTCTACGCTGCCGGCCAAGGCGGATGCACCGGCAGCCAGAGCCGGGTGGCTGGTTGCGTCCGTAGGCTCTGTCATTGGTCTATCCATCATGGGCGACTCGCTGCTCTACAGCGTGTTGCCGCTGGCCGCGCCTGCCCTCGGCTTGACCCTTCCCCAGGTCGGTGTGCTCTTGAGCGCCAACCGGCTGGTCCGGCTGCTCTCCAACGCGTGGGCAGGCCGGATTTATGAGCGGCTTGGCCCACGGCGGCCCTTTTTGGGAGCTGTGCTGGTCGGTCTGGTCGCTACCCTACTCTATGGCTTGGCGGCCGGTTTCGTCCTCTTCCTGGCGGCGCGCCTGTTGTGGGGCATCGCCTGGTCGGGGCTTCGCCAGGGGGGGTATCAGGCCGTGTGGACCGGCGCGCCCGCCATCAAGGGACGCTTGACGGGGTTGCTGTGGGGGTTGGTGCGGCTGGGGAGCGCGATCAGCGTCATGGCCGGCGGCCTGCTCTATGACCGCTATGGCTACAGCGCTGCCGTCGCCATGGCGATTGGGGCTGCGATGGCCGCCGCAGTCGTGGCGCTGGCGGTACAGTGGCGGATGGCAAGGACAGAACCGGACGACCCGCCGGAGGAGGCCGAGGCGGATGCCGCCCCTGTCGAGACGGCCGGCCCGTGGCGGCTGACGCTTGTCCGTCCGGTGCAACGGTGGCTGACGGTCGCCAGCTTCTTTGAATATCTCTTGAGCGGGATCGTCGTCTCGACCACGGCCATCTTTGTGGCGCAGCAGGCGACCGGCGCCGGGTCAAGCGGCTGGGGGCTAGGCGTTGCCACCATTACAGGGATGTTGCACGGGGTGCGCTGGTTGAGCGATCTGGGGTTGGGGCCGGTGGTAGGGGCCATCTCCGACCATATCGGCCAGGATCACGCTGCCGCGGCCGTCGGTGTGATCCTGGTTGCGGCATTGGTGGGGGCAGTGACGCTGCCGCCGCTGGCCGCGCTGGTTTGTCTGTTCGTCGTGCTGCTTTGTGACGGCGCGTTGCATGTCGTCATGAGCGCGGCTGCCAGCGGCGCGGCGCTGACCTCGGCCCGGCCGCACGCCTTTATCGGCGTCTACACGACCACCTCCGACGCAGGCTCTGCCCTGGGGCCGCTGGTGGCCTATTCGCTGGCGGTGGTGGTGGGGCTGCCTGCGCTTTACTTCGCCGGCGGGGCGTGCCTGGCGCTGGCGCTCGGCCAGTACTGGCGCGCCGCCCAGCAGAAGGCAGCGGCGTAAGTCCTGCCGGCGCTTATACCGGCTGGCCGGCCAGATGGTCCGCCAGGGCTGCTACCAACAGCTCGTTGTCGGCAGGCGCGCCGACGCTGATGCGCAGGTAGTTCTCATACCCCGGATAGCCGGCGGTGGAGACCAGCAGCCCATGCCGGCGTTGTAGCTCGTTGTGGAGGGGCGCGGCCGGCTGTGGCAGGCGGACAAAGAGAAAGTTGGTCCCGCTGGAAAAGACATGGACGCCCGGCAGCGCGGCCAAGTTTGCCGCCAGCCGCTCCCGCTCGGCGACGATCCGCTCGATGCCGATGCGGAAGCGGTCAAAATGGCGAAGGGCAACCCGCGCGGCGATTTCGCTAAAGGGGCTAAGGGTAAAGGCCGTCACGAGCTTCTGTAACTCGGCGGCGACGCTGGGCGCGGCCAACACATAGCCGATACGCGCGCCGGCCAGCGCAAAGGCCTTGCTGAAGGTATGGACCGAGACAACGTTATCGAACTCCGCCAGCAGCGGGCGCAGGTCCTGCCCGCTGAACTCCCCATAGGCGGCGTCAATCATGACAAAGGCGTCGCTTTCGGCGACGATTCGGCGCAGGTCAGCCGGCGCATAGACGGTCCCAGTCGGGTTGTTGGGCGCGCAGACGACAATCAGCTTGGCGCGGCAGCGGCGCGCTTGGGCCAGAATCGCATCTACCGGCAGCGCAAAGTCTGCCGTGGAGTCGAGGGGAATCTCATGAACTGTCGCGCCGGCGATGAGAGCGTGGCGGCGATACGCCTGGAAGGTGGGCGTCGGCGCGACCATATGGTCCCCTGCACTCAACACCGCGCCGATTACCAGGGGGAGCAGGTCGCTGGAGCCGTTGCCAACCACCACCTGCCCTGCATCCACATGGTGGAAGGCCCCCAGCGCCTCCATGAGATCATAGGCGCGCAGCCCCAATGGGTAGCGCGACCAGGGAATCTGCCCTAGCTGTTGGAGCACCTCCTCCTTCAGGTCGGCGGGGAAGTCATAGGGGTTCTCGTTCCACTGCAACCGGCGCAGCGCCGGGTTGATCTGATGGACGACCGTGGCCGCGGATGCGCGTATGGTTGGGTTGATAAACTCTACGCCCGGACGAGGCATTGTTTCTCCTCCCCCTGATGGGTCTCGTGAAGCGCTGGCGGGAGCCAGGCCAAGCATTAGCGAAAACCGCTGCGCCCACCACCGCCGCTGCGCGAGCCGCCGGAACTTCTACTGCTTGAACTGCTGCGGCTGGAGCTACTGGAGCCGAAGCTGCTAGAGCTGGAACTGCTGGAGCGACTCCCAAAACCGCCGCCGGAACGGGAGCCGCTGCCGGAGCCGCCGCCCCAGTTCCCCCAGCCACTGCTTGAGCTGCTCGCCCGCGCGTCACGCGCCGCGCGACGCGCCTCCTGCTCAACACGAATCTGGCGGGCGTCCTGGATTCCCTGCTTGAGGATATCGTCCAGGATCGCGCCGACCGGCGTGCCAGGCTTCCACTGCATCTCCC
>DATLZJ010000757.1:0-6649 GCA_035574055.1 Caldilineaceae bacterium | reverse complement strand
TATGGTGTTGAGCGTCAACGAGAGCAAGAGCGTGATCCGCCGCAACGGCCAGGAGCCGGAGGAAGTGGTCTCCCAGGAGAGTGATGACCTGGTGATGAACCGGGTCTTCATCGAGGCCGCGCGCCAGGGACGGCAGGATGGAATCTTGAGCAGCTACGCCGATGCGGCGCGCACGCTGGCGGTGACGCTCGCCTGCCAACGTTCGGCGGAGATCGGGCAGCCTATCGAGCTGGCCGAGTTCATGGCGCTGAAGGTCCATTAGGGTATTGTAGGGAGGGCACTGTAGGGGCAGGTCTTGTACCCGCCCAGGGCGGGCGCCCACCAGGGACGCCCCTACACCTGGTCGTGTAACTGTTGTCATCCGTCTGGAGTGTTCCGAGGAGTCTATTGTGCAGCATGTAACTGTGTATCGTGAGCCGGGACGGTTCGCGGGCTGGCCTGCCAACTACGGCATCTGGGCCTGGGGTCAGGAAGTCGTGGTAGGCTATACGGTCGGCCATCTGTTGAGTGACGGCGGCTTCCACGCGCGCGACAAGAGCAAGCCTTTCTTGGCCTATCAATCGCGCAGCCTGGACGGCGGCCGGAGCTGGGATGTCCAGCCCTTCCCCGGCAAGACCCCAGGCGGCCGCGGTCTGTCCGCCGACGAACACATGGATGAGCCGCTCTGGGTGGCGAAGTGCCTGGATGGGCCGGACGGTCTCCAGCCCTCGCCTGGCGGGTTTGACTTCACCCACCCCGACTTTGCCCTGATGTGCGCCCGCACTAACCTTCACGCCGGCTCGCGCTCTTGGTTCTATATCTCCTATGACCGTTGCCGGAGCTGGCAGGGACCCTATGACCTGCCGGCAAACCAACTCCTGCCCAGCGGCGAGCCGGGCGTCTCGGCCCGCACCGACTATCTCGTGGACAACCGGGAGACCTGTACTTTCTTCCTGACCGCAGTCAAGCGCAACGGCCGCGAGGGCCGCGTCTTTTGCGCCCGCACCACCGACGGCGGCAAGCATGTCAACTTCCTCTCCTGGGTCGGGCCGGAGCCGGCAGGTTACTCCATCATGCCCGCGGGGCTGCGCCTCTCGCCTACCCGGCTCCTTTGCGCGGTGCGCTGTAGCGGCCAGCGCACCGGCGCCGAGCGCCCTCCCTGCTGGATCGATCTCTATGCCTCCGATGACAACGGCGCAAGCTGGGACTACCTGAGCCGTCCGGTCCCCAACACCGGACAGGGCGGCAACCCGCCCACGTTGACCCGGCTGCAAGATGGCCGCTTGCTCATAACCTACGGCTATCGCAACCCGCCGTTTGCCATGCGAGCCATCTTCAGCGAAGATGAGGGGCGGAGCTGGAGCGCGCCGCTGGCCCTGCGCGAGGGCGCGGGCAACCATGACATCGGCTACCCGCGCACACTGCAATTGGCGGACGGCACGGTGGTGACAGCCTATTACTGGAACGATGAGGCAGATGGCGACCGCTATCTGGCCGCAACCCTGTGGAAGCCCTGATGCTCGATAAGATTCATGGCTTAGTCTGCCCCATGGTGACTCCCTTTGACGAGGCCGGGGAGGTGGACCACCGCGCCGTGCGCGCTCTGGTGGATTTTTTGTTAGCCAATGGGGTGCAGGTGCTCTTTCCCGCCGGCTCCACCGGCGAAGGCCCCCTGCTTTCGATTGAAGAGCGCAAGGCCCTGGCCGAGACGGTGCTGGACCAGGCCGCAGGCCGTGTGCCGGTGATCGTCCATACCGGGACGCTCCGCACCGACGAAAGCATTGCCCTCACCCGCCATGCACGAGACGCCGGCGCGGCCGCGGCCTCGTTGATCACACCCTACTTTTTTACCTTCACCGACGATTCGATCTCCGACCACTACCTGGCTGTGGCGCGGGCCGTGCCGGACTTTCCCCTTTTCATCTACGTTTTTCCCGGCAACGGCAAGCATGATGTGACCGCTGGGCTGCTGGCCCGGTTGCGCGCCGCCGCGCCCAATATCGTGGGGGTGAAGTCGAGCAACCCGTACCTGCTGCGCCTGCAAGAGTACATTGCCGCCGGCGGCGAGGGCTTTATCCCGCTTTGCGGGGTGGATGGGTTGATGCTGGCCGGGTTGAGCATCGGCAGCCGGGGGCAGGTGTCGGGCAACGCCAATGTCTGGCCGGAGCTGTTTCGCCGGCTCTACGACGCCTTCTGCGCGGGGGACCTGGCGACGGCCCGCGCCTGCCAAGTCCAGATAGACCGGCTGCGCGCGGTGGTGCAGGATGGGCTGCACCCGGCAGCCTTCAAGGCCGGGTTGGCGCTGCGCGGCGTCAACGGTGGTCGCGTGCGCGCGCCTATGCGTGAGCTGACTCCACCGGAAGCCGCGGCGCTGGCCGCAGGACTTAAGGAGCTAGGGATTGTCTGATGCTATGAACCGCTTTGCCCTGTCGCTTACCGCTGTCGCCAACCCTGCCCCCGGCTGGTATGAAGGCGACTTCCACTGCCACACCCACCACTCGGACGGCGCGCTCACGGCCCCTGATCTGCTGGCGCTGGCCCGCAGCGAAGGGCTGGACTTCTTCGCCATCACCGACCACAACACGCTCGACGCCTACCCCCATTTTGGCTCACTGGACGGAGTCTGTGTGATCCCCGGCCTCGAGGTGACCTTTGACCGCGGGCACTACAATGTCTTTGGGCTTATCCAGGATGGAGACTGGCTGGCGCCGGTGGCCCAAGGGCCAACCCAACTT
The DNA here is from genome assembly GCA_035574055.1 of Caldilineaceae bacterium. Taxonomy (GTDB): domain Bacteria; phylum Chloroflexota; class Anaerolineae; order Caldilineales; family Caldilineaceae; genus QEUY01. The sequence continues at coordinate 3,935 of DATLZJ010000757.1, read as the reverse complement.
GAGTGGGCCAAGAGTGGGCTGGACCCCAACGAGCTGCTGGCCGCAAGCGCGGCCCAGGGGCTGCTCAACTCCATCAACCATCCGCTGCTGGCGCCCTGGGCCTGGCTCTTTGGCGACACCGACTTAGCCCATCTCCACTGTCTAGAGATCTGGAATGACCCAAGCTGGCCCGACAACCGGGTGGCAAATCCCCAGGCGCTGGAGCTATGGACCCGCTGGCTCAACGCGGGCTACCGTATCACCGCCATCGGCGGCAGCGATTTTCACCGTCCGGTCAACAAGCCCGCGGCCAAGCCTGGCCCTGTCAAGCCGCCCGACCGGCTGGGGCTGCCCCGTACCGTGGTCTACGCCGAGGAGCTTTCCGGCGCGGCCATCCTGGCCGGGCTGCGCCGTCGCCAGGTCTATGTCAGCATGGGCGCCCATGTCCGCTTCCAGGCGCGCGCCGGCGGGCAGGTGTACCCGATCGGCGCAGACCTTGGCGCGCAGGCGGGTCCGGTCGAGCTGGAGGGACAGGTCGCGCCCGTGGGCCGGTCGGGTGTGGCGCGCCTGCTGCAAGACGGCGTGATCGTGGCCGAAACGCTCTTACGCGGCGACCCCGTCACCCTGCGCCATACGGCAGAGCTGTCGCCGGAGACCCATACCTGGTTCCGGCTGGATGTGCTGGACGGCAACGGGTTGATCTTGGCCGTCACCAACCCCATCTTTGCCGGCCCTGCCCGCCCCCCCGCATCGCGCCGTTACGGCGACTTTGTGGACGTGACCGCGGGCAAACAACCCGCGCTGCGTTAAAGGCATCCTCTATGGCCCTGCTGCACTTCGGCGAGCGGCGCTTTGCTGCTGATCTGGTCATCTTCGACAAGGACGGCACCCTGATAGACTTTACCCATCTCTGGGCAGGCAAGACTGCGGCTGCGGTCCAGGCATTGGTGCAGGGCGTGGGCGGCGACGCGACTCTGGCCCAGGCGCTCTATGCCACCTTGGGCTATGACCCGGACACAGGCCGCTTTGCGACCCAAAGCCCAGTCTTGACCGCGGCCATGCCCACCCTCTATACCATTGCGGCCACGGTTCTCTATCAACAGGGGTGGGGCTGGCTGCCGGCGGAGCTGGCGGTGGCCGCCCACTTTGCGCCGGCCATGGATGGGGCCTTTGGCCGCGAGATGATCCGCCCGACGGCGGACCTGCCCGCCCTCTTCGGCGCGTTGGCGCGCGCCGGGGTGCAGATTGCGGTCATCACCAGCGACGACCACGGCCCCACCGCGACCACGCTGGCGTGGTTGGAGGTGGACCACTGGGTGGGCTTTCTGGCCGGCGCCGACGACCCCTATCCCCACAAGCCCGCGCCCGATGCCGTCTGGGCGGCCTGCCGCGCCTTAGGCGTTGAGCCGGCGCGCGCGGCCTATGTGGGCGATTCGACCACCGATATGCTGATGGCGCAGCGGGCTGGGGTGGGGTTGCGGGTGGCCGTGCGCACAGGGCTGATGGACGCCGATACACTCCGGCCCCACGCCGACATCGTGCTGGAATCCATCGGCGAGATAGAGGTAGTTACATCTCAATGGTCGTGCGGATTTCAAAGACTTTGGTCGGAGGGAGGTTGAAGAAGTCGGCCGCGCTGGCTGCATTGCGTCTCATCAGGCTGTACAGATGCTCGCGCCAGAGCGCCATCCCCGGCATCCGGCTCGCCACGACCCGTGTGCGGTTGACAAAATAGGGGACCTGCTCCGGATCAAAGTCCACCCCGGGCAGCTTGAGCCGTTTGAGCGCCTCCGGCACGTCCGGCTCCTCCATGAAGCCAAAACGGATCGTTACCTGATAGAAGCCCTGGCCCAGTTCTTCAACCGTCAGCCGCTCCTCTTCCGACAAATAGGGCGTCTCCTCTGTGATGACCGTTACCAGCAACACCTGCTCGTGCAGCACATTGTTGTATTGCAGGTTGGTCAGCAGCGCCGCCGGCGCGCCTGCCGGGTTGGCGCTGAGGAAGACGGCAACGCCGGGCGCCCGCGCCGGCGGCTCGGCGGCAATCGCCGCCAGCAGTTGGCGCAGGCTCATCTCCATATTGCGTTCACGGGCAATGACCAACCAACTGCCATGCTTCCAGGTGGTCATGACGGTAAAGACCGCCAGCGCGACCACGATGGGGAACCAACCGCCCTGGGGGATCTTGATGAGGTTCGCGCCCAGAAAGGCGCTATCTATGACCAGAAAGAAGCTGACTAACACCACGGCGACCGGCAGGCTCCAGCGCCAGCGCCGGCGCATGACCACGCCAAAGATAATTGTCGTGATTGCCATGGTGGACGTGACCGCAACCCCATAGGCGGCGGCCAAGTTGCTGGAGGTACGAAAGCCGATAACCACCAGAATACAGGTGATCATCAACCCCCAATTGACCATGGGGATATAGATTTGCCCGAAGGCGCTGGGCGAGGTATGGAGGATGCGTAGCCGGGGCAGAAAGCCGAGGTTGTCGGCCTGCATGGTGAGCGAAAAAGCCCCGGAGATGAGGGCTTGCGAGGCGATGATGGTCGCCAGAGTCGCCAGGACCACCAGCGGATAGAGCGCCCACGACGGCGCCAGCAGGTAAAAGGGGTTCTCCGCTGCCTCGGGCCGGCGGAGCAGGAGCGCCCCTTGGCCGAAATAGTTGAGCAGCAACGCCGGCAAGACCAGGGTGAACCAGGCCAGCCGGATGGGCCGCGGCCCAAAGTGGCCCATGTCGGCATAGAGCGCCTCGCCGCCGGTGACCACCAGAAAGACCGTGCCCAGCACCAAGAAGCCGGCCCAGCCATTCGCCGCAAAGAAGCTGGCCGCGTAGGCCGGGTTGATGGCGCCCAGCACAGCCGGATGTTGCGCGATCTCGCTCAGACCGAGCAGCGCCAGCGTGCTGAACCAGACCAACATAATCGGGCCAAACAGCCCGCCAATGCGCGCGGTGCCCCCGCTTTGGAGCAAGAACAGGCCCACAATGATCGCCAGCGTGAGCGGCACGACATATGGCTCGAAGAGGGGGGTGGCGACCTGTAGGCCCTCGACGGCGCTGAGCACCGAGATGGCTGGGGTAATGACGCCGTCTCCGTAGAGCAGCGCCGCGCCAAAGACGCCGAGAAGCACCAACCAGCGTGGTTTGCTGGGCGCTAGGGGACGAATGGGCGTCGCCAGCGCCAGCAACGCCAGAATGCCGCCCTCGCCGTGGTTGTCGGCGCGCAGGATAAAGATGATGTACTTGACGGTGATCACGATGATCAGCGACCAGAAGATGAGCGACAGCACGCCATAGATATTGGCCGGTATCGGCGCAATGGCATGAAGGCCGTGAAACGCCTCGCGCAGGGCGTAGAGGGGGGAGGTGCCGATATCGCCGTAGACGACGCCAAGCGCGGTCAGCGCCAGCAGCGCCAGCGCGCGCCCGCGCACATCGGTGTGCCCATGCTCCAGTTCGCGCCGCCGAGAACGGGCGCGCCTGCCGGTTCGGGTGGGCAGAGCGCCGGCGCCTGTTGTGGAGGATGGAGCCGGCCCCTGGAGGGGGGGAGTCTTGGTAGAAGTCCTGTCCATATCCCTTCGGCTATCTCTGAAGAGTCTCTCGGTCGGTAGACTGTCCGGCGCGCCGAAAGCATAGCCGCCCATCTCGGCGCAGGCGCGAGTATAGGCGTGCTTGCGATTGCTGTCAATGAGCTATGGCATAATTTTCTGGTACAGCCTGAAGATGATGCCCCCGCGCCCGCCGCATCAGATGAACCCGGCGCGCGTCGCCTATCTGGGCTATGGGGTGGTTGTCGCCTTTTTCGATGGTTAGCTATGGTCTGCTTTCGTCATGACGCGTCACTGAGGGCGAGGCCGTCACTGCAAAACTCCCCCGCGAAACCTGGTTTGACAATCTCCTGGCGATCCAGTATCATCGTCGCTAGCTCCGGTGCGACTTTTATATATCTGTTCTC
>DATLZJ010000756.1:0-7096 GCA_035574055.1 Caldilineaceae bacterium | reverse complement strand
TACTAGCTATTTAGTTAGCTACTTGCTTTTTGTTAAGGAGCGTGATGAATATGCCCAAGACTGTCTCTTCAAGCGAGGCGCAGAACAACTTTGGCGCCATGCTCCAGTGGGCGGAGGAGAACCAGGAGGAGGTCGTCGTCGAGCGCCGCGGCAAGCCCGCCGGCGTGCTGATTGGCTATGAGCAGTACCAGGAATACCAGCGGCTCAAGGCCCAGGAGCGTAAGCGTAAGGCCTGGGAGGCGCTGGAGGCGCTGCGCAAAAAGGTGGCAGCGCGTAACGCTGATCTCACGCCCGAAGAGGCCTATCGTTTGGCCGGTTTCTCGGAGGAGGTGATCCAAGAGACGCTGGAGAGCGACCGCGAATTGGCGCAACGGGGCTAATGCGGATCCTGCTTGACACCAACGTCTGGATCAGCTACCTGCTGACCCGCAATGACCGGAGCACTATCCGCCAAGTGGTGCAGGCCTGTCTGGCCGGTCACGTTGAGTTGATCATGCCGGAAGTCCTCATTGCCGAGTTGCGCGCCAGCTACCCCCATCTGGTCCGGCGTATCAACCCCGACGAGCTTGACGACTTGCTGGCCCAAACCCGGCAGGTGGCGCGCATCCCTCAGTCGCTGCCTGCTGAGTTGGCATCGTACAGCCGCGACCCCGGCGACGACTACCTGCTGGCCTACGGTCTGCTCTTGGAGGCCGACTACCTGGTCACCGGCGACCGCGACCTGCTGGCCCTAGGCCAAGTGGCGCAGTTGCGCATTGTCACGCCGGCGACTTTTCGCCGCCTCCTCGAAGAGCAGGGAAGGGCTTAGTTATTGTCTATCATTTTCTTGGTACGCTTGCCTGGGCGCGCCGCCGGCCCGGCTGGGGGAGAGATCGCCTTTGCTGGCGCGGCGCTGCTCCAGCCTTCCCCTGGCCGCCGAACCCCTCACCTATCAACTATGTGCTGCGCGGCTTGACGACGCTGGCGGTGAGCTTCTAACCTAGTAGGCAAGCCAGGCTTCAGCCCACAAAAGGGCCGGGCTGCTCGTGCGGCAACCCGGCCCTATCCCGCGTATTGGCGGCTCCACGAATGGCGGCTAAAAGATGCCCAACTCTTCCTTGGCCTCGTCGGACATCATGTCCGGGTTCCAGAAAGGAGTCCAGGTCAGGTGGATGTTGACTTCCTCCAGGTCGGGGAAGGCGGCGTGGGTCTCGCGCTGCACCGCGCTGATGATCTCCGGGCCGGCAGGGCAGCCGGGACTGGTCAGCGTCATGGTGATCTCTGCGGTGTTCTCCGGCGTGACATCAATGTTATAGACCAACCCCAGGTCAATGATGTTCATCATCAGCTCCGGGTCGCGCACCCTGGCGCGGATCAGCTCGCGAACCTCGTCGGCAGTAGGCACACTCATGCAGATGGCTCCTTCTCTCTATACGTTCTATCCGGAGTCGCTTCACCCGCTCTTACAGCGGCGACTCGATCCAAACATCCTTACCTTCAAGCCGCACGGCAAAGGTAGTGGTCGGCTCGAAGGCGGGCAGGCTCAAGGCGGCGCCGGTGCGAATGTCGAACCGGGCGCCGTGGCGCGGGCAGCGCACCTCATGGCCGTTGACGATCTCCCCTTCGACCAGGGGGCCGCCGTCGTGGGTGCAGACATCCGCGATGGCGTAGATCTCGCCGTTGAGGTTGAACAAGGCCACCCGCACATCCTCGACTTCCACCAGCTTGCTCCCGTTTACGGGAATCTCATCAATGGTCGCAACTTTAATAAATTCGCTCATAGGTACAACCTTGTCCGGTTGTGATTTGTTGATCCGTGCTTTGTTGACTGTAGCTTTCGATGATGCGGGTCTCTGATCCCGGTCAATTATTCGGGCCATTCCTCCAGGCCCCAGACGCCGGCCTTGAGCACCTTGAGCGGCAACAGGGCGCACTTGAGCCGCACCGGGCCGATCTCGATGCCCAACATGTCCAGGATATACTCCTTGTCCCACTCCTTTAGCTCGTCCAGCGACTTGCCGACTACTTCCTCCATCATCATGCTGGCCGTGGCCTGGCTGATGGCGCAGCCGCGCCCGTCAAAGGCCGCGTCCACCACCTTGCCATCCTCCACCTTCAGCTCAATGGTGATCTCGTCGCCACAGAAGGGATTGGTGTCGTGGTAGTGGATGTCGGCGTCGTCCAAGTGCCCTTTACGCCGGGGATGGCGGTAGTGGTCGAGGATGGCCTCGCGATATAGTGCATCGGTGCTCATGGTCTATCTCTTACAGAGCAAAAATCTGCACGGCCTTTTCCAGGGCCGCGGCCAGCCGGTCAATCTCCTCCGGCGTGTTATAGAGGTAGAAGCTGGCCCGCGCGCTGGCGACGCATTGCAGACGGTCGTGGATGGGTTGGGCGCAGTGATGGCCCGCGCGCACCGCCACCCCCTCTCCATCGAGAATGGCAGCCAGGTCATGGGGATGAATGTCGCCGAGGGTGAAGGCGACCAGGCCGCCGCGCGCCTCCGGCCCTGGCCCCAAAATGCGCACCCCTTCTACCTGGCTGATGCGCTCGTAGGCATAGGCAGTCAGCGCGCGCTCATGGGCGCGGACCCACTCCATACCGACGCCCTCTAGATACTCGACGGCCGCGCCCAGGCCCACCGCCTCGGCGATGGCCGGCGTGCCTGCCTCGAACTTGTAGGGCAGGACGTTCCACTTGCTGCCTGTCAGCTTGACCTCGCGGATCATGTCGCCGCCGCCCAGCCAGGGGGGCATCGCCTCCAACAGCTCACGTTTGCCATAGAGCACGCCGATCCCCGTCGGGCCACACATCTTGTGGCTGCTGAAGGCCAGGAAGTCCACATCCAGCGCCTGCACATCCACCGGCATGTGGGGCACGCTCTGGGCCGCATCCACCAGCACCTTGGCCCCCACGCGATGGGCCGCCGTCACCAGCTCGGCAATTGGGTTGATGGTGCCCAGCACATTGCTGGCATGGACCACACTGAGCAGCTTGGTGCGCTCGGTCAGCAGCGAATCGAGCTGATCCAGGTCCAGCAGCCCTTGGTCGGTGATGGGAATGTAGCGCAGGGTGAAGCCAAGCTGGTCGCGCAGGATCTGCCAGGGCACGATGTTGCTGTGGTGCTCCATCTCGGTAATCAGCACCTCATCGCCAGGACCGAGATTGGCGCGGCCCCAGGTGTTGGCGACGAGGTTGATGCCTTCGGTGGCGCCGCGGGTGAAAATGACTTCCCGGTCGCTTGCGGCGTGGATAAAGCGCGCCACGCGCAGCCGGGCGCGCTCATAGGCCGCGGTCGCCTCCTCGCTCAAGGTATGGACGCCCCGGTGAACATTGGCGTTGTAGCGCCGGTAATAATCGTCCATCGCCTGCAAGACGGTCTCAGGCTTCTGGCTCGTCGCCGCGTTGTCCAGATAGACCAGTTGCTTCTCGCCGATCCGGCGGGCCAGGATGGGGAAGTCCTGGCGGATGGTCTGCACCCGGTCTAGCATTGCTTGGGATTCAATTGGTTGAGGCTCAGCCAGGGCCGAGCCAACCGGGGTCGTGGTTTCCATACGCGTTTACCTACCTTCACTCCCTTTCCGGCTTGGCGGCAGCCGGTTGAGGATATGAACTTCCAGATATCTAGTTTACACCAATCCCCCGGCGCGGGCTGCGACTTTGGTCACAGCGTAGGAGGTAGCTCTTGTGGGCGCTCTCTTGGAGCAGGTACAGGGGTTTGGAACAATCCGCGTCATCGCTCTACGGTAGGTGCGCAATCCTAGCGCACGCTCTTGCCCGGCGCGCCTGTGCGGCAGGATGCCGCGCCTACGGCTCAGGTGTGTCGCTGAATCTCGCCAAGGCCTCCATACCTGCCCCAAGCCATGCTAACCGCCGATCTTGCGCTCGATCACCCGCTCCAGTTTGGTCACCACGCTCTCCACCGGCACACGGTCGAGCACGGCCTGGAAGAAGCCTTGAACGATCATGCGCTCGGCTTGGGCGCGGGTGAGGCCGCGGGCCATCAGGTAGAAGACATACTCATCTTCCACCTGCGCTGCGGTTGCGCCGTGGGTGCAGCGCACATCGTCGGCCTCGATCTCCAGGCCCGGAATGCTATCGGCGCGCGCCGTGCCGTCCAGGATCAGATTGCCGTTGCGCTGGTAAGCGTCGGTCTTCTGGGCGCCGGGGAAGACCTTGATCACGCCCATGTAGACGCTGCGCGACTTATCCTTGAGCGCGCCGTTGAAGAGCAGGTCGCTGAAGCAGTGGGGCGCACGGTGGAGTTGCAAGGTCTGATGGTCAATGTGCTGGCGGCCCGTCGGGAAGTAGATGCCCAACAGCTCGGCATGGCCGCCCTCGCCCATCAGGTCCACATCCAGGAAGGCTTTGGTGAGGCGGCTGCCCCAGCTTACCTGGATCCAGCGCAGGTCAGCGTTGCGGTGCATGGCGGCGCGACCGGTCAAGAAATTCCAGGTGCTATGCTCGAAGTCTTGCAGGTTCATGTAGCGCACGACGCTGTTGTCGTGCAGATACAGCTCGACCACGCTGCTCTGCAAGCCATTCTCGCCGCCCAACAGGTCGTCCACGACTGTGACTTCGGCGCTCTGGCCCGCGACCAACAAGGTATGATGATAGCCGCCCACACCTGGCGTGGCCTGGTGCAGGATCACCTGCAAGGGTAGCTCCACTCTGGTGTTATCGGGCACATAGATAAAGGCGCCGCTGTTCCACAGGGCTGCGTGCAGCGCGGCGAATTTGTTCCGGTCCGGCTTGACCACTTCGGTCATAAAGTAGCGGCGCACCAGGTCGCCATGCTCCAGCACGGCCGTGCGCAGGTCGGTGAAGATCACGCCCTTCTCGGCCAGATGCTCGGTCTCGTCGCGGTAGATGGCCTCGCCATTCTGGAAGACGAGGCTGGCCGCGCTCGCCATCTCGTCCAGCTCTTGCTGAACGCGCGCCATGGTCTGGTTCCGGTCTTGCCCCGGCAAGGCGACCGGGGTGAACTTCTCCAGATGGAAGCCGGTCAACTGGGTGCGCCGCCAGGCTTCATCGGTGGGCTTGGGCCAGGGCAGCGCCTCAAAGGTGCGCCAGGCGGCGAGCCGTAGCTCCAGCATCCACGCCGGCTCGCCGCGCGCTGCTGAAAGGGCGCGCACCGTCTCTTCACTGAAGCCGGCCAATGCCTGCTCGAGCTGCGCCGGTTTTTGGTCTTGTACAAGAACGCTCACGTTCGCTTATCCTCCGTCTATTTGAGGCGTCTATTTCAGGTCTGTGGCGAAACGAGGATGGAGCGCCGTACCGACGGCGCCCCACCCGCCGGAAGGGGCTGCGGAGAGGCGGCTACCCAATCGTCCCTTCCATCTGGAGCTGGATCAGGCGGTTCATCTCCACCGCATACTCCATGGGCAGCTCCTTGACCAGCGGCTCGATAAAGCCGCCCACGATCATGGCCGCCGCCTCGTCTTCGCCGATCCCGCGGCTCATCAAATAGAAGAGTTGCTCCTCGCCGATCTTGCTGACCGAGGCCTCATGGCCGACGCTCACATTGTCTTCTTCGATCTCGATATACGGGTAAGTGTCCGAGCGGCTCTTCTCGTCGAGCAGCAGCGCATCACAGACGACGTTGCTCTTGCTGTGGTGCGCACCCTTGGCGACCCGCAGCAGCCCGCGGTAGCTGGCGCGCCCCCCATCCTTGCTGATGGACTTAGAGACGATCTTGGAGCTGGTGTAGGGCGCGCCGTGGACTACCTTGCCGCCCGCATCCTGGTGCTGGCCGCGACCGGCGAAGGCAATCGAGAGGATCTCGCCGTGCGCCTTGGGACCCAGCATGTAGACGGCGGGATACTTCATCGTCACCTTGCTGCCCAGGTTGCCGTCAATCCACTCCATGGTGGCCCCCTCGTAGGCGACGGCGCGCTTGGTCACCAGGTTGTAGACATCGGTGCTCCAATTCTGGATGGTGGTGTAGCGGCAGCGAGCGCCCTTCTTGACGATGATCTCCACCACCGCGCTGTGCAGGCTGTTGCTGCTGTAGATGGGCGCGGTACAGCCCTCCACATAGTGAACGCTGGCCCCCTCCTCAACAATGATCAGGGTGCGCTCAAACTGGCCCATGTTTTGGGCGTTGATGCGGAAATAGGCTTGCAGCGGAATGTCCACATGGACGCCCTTGGGCACGTAGACAAAGCTGCCGCCGCTCCAGACCGCGCTGTTGAGCGCGGCGAACTTGTTGTCGGAGGCCGGGATCACCGTGGCGAAGTACTCGCGTACAATGTCCTCATGCTCACGCAGCCCGCTGTCCATGTCGAGGAAGATGACGCCCATCTTCTCCCATTCCTGGCGCAAGCTGTGGTAGACCACCTCCGAGTCGTACTGAGCGCCGACGCCGGCCAGGAACTTGCGCTCGGCCTCCGGGATGCCCAGCCGCTCAAAGGTGTTCTTGATGCTCTCCGGCACCTCGTCCCAGGACTTGCCCTGGGTCTCGGTGGGGCGGAGGTAGTAGTAGATCTCGTCGAAGTTGATGCCGCTCAGGTCCGCGCCCCAGGTGGGCATGGGCTTGGACCAAAAGATGTCCAGCGCCTGGTGGCGGAACTCACGCATCCACTGCGGCTCGTTCTTCTGGTCCGAGATCTGGTCAATCACGGCATGGCTCAGGCCGCGCTCGGCCCGGAAGACCGGCTGGATCTCGTCGTAAAAGCCGTACTGGTACTCTTCCTTGACGCCTGCCAGTTGCTCGCGATCAAGTTGTGTAGCCATTCTCTTCTCCTTCCAGAGATGTATGCACCGCTACGCGGCTACCGTGTCGGCGAATTCCTGCTCGACCCAGGCGTAGCCCCGCTCTTCCAACATTTGGGCCACTTCCGGGCCGCCGGTCTTGACGATGCGCCCACCGTAGAAGATGCTCACATAGTGGGGCTTGACATAGTTCAAGATGCGCTGGTAGTGGGTGATCAGCAAGAAGCCCCGGTCCGGCGTCGCCAGCTTGTTGATCCCGTCCGCCACAACGCGCAGCGCGTCGATATCCAACCCCGAGTCCGACTCGTCCAGGATGGCAAACTTCGGCTCCAGCATCGCCATCTGCAAGACCTCGGTGCGCTTCTTCTCACCGCCGGAGAAACCTTCGTTGAGATAGCGGCGG
>DATLZJ010000755.1:0-3222 GCA_035574055.1 Caldilineaceae bacterium | reverse complement strand
GGCCGAGGGGATTCTGGGCAAGCTCGGCATTGCTCTTGAGCGAGTTGAAGCCCAACACCACCAGCGGCCCCAGCGCCGCCAGCACCAGCAGGATCAGCACGATATAGTTGAGGGTCAGGCTCGTCTCACGCCGGGGCCGGCTAAGGCGGAAGCCTCGTTTTGTTGTTACATTTGCCATCTCGTTAAATCTCCCAGCCGCGCCGGCGCAGCAGTACGAACAGCCCGATGATCAGCCCGGCGAAGAAGCTCATGGTCAGGCCAATGGCCGCAGCGTAGCCCGCCTCAAAGCGGTTGAAGGCTTGTTTGTACACCAACACGGCCAGCACCTCCGATGAGCCGGCCGGCCCGCCCTGCGTCAGAATCCAGATATACTCGAACGCCAGGAACGACCAAATCGCAACCATCATCAGCATAAAGACCAGCGTAGGCCGGATGCCCGGAATGGTGACGTGGCGGAATTCCTGCCAGCGGTTGGCGCCGTCAATTTTGGCCGAGTCATAGAGATCGGGCGAGATATTCTGCATGGCGGCCAGGAAGAGCACCATCAGAAAGCCCCAAAAGTGCCAGTTATCCACAAAGGCAATCGAGAGCAGGGCCGTCTCCGGCTGGCCCAGGTAGGCCACATCCAGCCCCTCGAGGCCGAGCTTGCTCAAGTAGGCGCCCAGACCCACCCGCGGGCTGAGCAGATTACGCCAGATATTGGCCGAGATCACGCTGGGCAGAATGTAGGGCAGGAAAAGCATCGTGCGAAAGAACATCCCGCCGCGGCGCACCGGCGCCAGCAGCCCCGCCGTCACCAGCGCAATGGCAAAGGGCACGGTGACGAAGAAGGCTAACCAGATCAGGTTATTGCCCAGGGCCTTGCGGTAGCTCATATCCTCGAAGAGCAGGGTACGGTAGTTGTCCAGCCCGACAAACTCGGCGGGGCCGATGCCCGACCAGGATGTGAGCGAATAGTAGACCGCGGCGATCGAGGGGCCGATGACCACGATCAGGTGCAGCAACAAGATCGGGGCGATGAAGAGCCAGGGCAAGATCGTCCGCCGGAAGCGGCGGCGCGGGCGCGCCAGGGTTCTGGCAGCCGCGCCGCCGACGGGCAGACGCTGTTCAGTTGCTTGGGCCACTGAGTCCTCCTTTGGAGCGTCGCCGGCAATCAGAGGGTCTGCCGGCGACGCCGCATCTAGCGGAAATTACCGTTCCGGAATCGGTGGAATGTCGCCGGCTTCCAGCTCTTGGGCAAAGAGCGCCTGGTGTCCGGCCATGTACTCTTCGGGCGTCATGTCGCCGGCCCAGACCTTTTCGATCTCTTCATAGATATAGACATCACTCTTGGGCGGCCAGAAGGTCCAGGTGGTATAGCCGTAGTTGCCGGCATCGGACGCCTGACCGAGCGCCTCGAAGAGGCGAGCGGCGCGCGGGTCAATGCCGGTGAGGGCGTCGGCCTCCAGCCGCACCGGTGCAGGGGCCGACTGGCACTTCGCCAGCAGCTCGCCCTGGGTTGCGGGTGAGAAGAGATAGGTCAGGAACTCAGCGACCGCCTCCGGGTGCTGGGTGGCCCGGTTGATGGAATAGGTGGAGCCGATGCCCAAGTCAAAGATGGCCTCGCCGGAGGTGGAGGGGACCGGCACCCACTCCCAGTCGTTCTGATTGCCGGCGGCCTCGCCAAAGTAGGTGCTAATGTCGCCCAAGAACCAGGAGCCTTCGATGTTCATGGCGGCTTCGCCGTTGCCAAAGGCGGCCTGGCGGTCGGCAGTGGGCGTGGTGTAATAGAGGTCCAGCCCACCCATAAACCAGCCGTTTTGCTGCATATCGTTGAGCATGGCGATGGCGGTGACAAAGTCGGGGTCTTCCCAGGAGATTTGGCCGGTCAGCGCCTGGTAGACCTTCTCCGGCCCGGCGACGTGGTTGAGGAACTCGCCCACAAACCATTCGTTGGCCGGGCGCCACTCGGCGTTGGAGTGCGCAAAGGGGATGATGCCGGCGGCGTCAATCTGCTCGGAGAGCGCCACCAACTCCTCCATGGTCGTCGGCGGCTCCCAACCGTTCTGTTCAAAGAGGGTCTTGTTGTAGTAGAGCACCAGCGTTTCCAACTCGTGGGGCAGGCTATAGAGCACGCCGTCTACCTCACCGAGACTGAGCGCCCAGGGCACAAAGATGTCGCCCCAGCCCTCGGATTCAACAAAGTCATCGAGCGGCAGCAACTGGCCCGCCTTGGCCAACTCAAAGACAAAAGACGGACCTGGGGTGACTACCACATCCGGCCCGCCGCCGCCGGCAATGGCCGTGCGCGTGGCGTCCCATGCGTTGGGTTGGGCAACGGCCTCTACAAAGATCTGGTCGTTTTGCTCATTAAAGGGGTTAATGGCTGTCTCTACCATACAATTGGCTGCTTCGCCGCCCGACGGTGGGTTGAACCAGAAGGTAATCGTCACCTTTTCGGCGGCTGCCTCCTCGCCGGCTGTGCCGGCGCCGCCGGGCGCGGCCGGCGCAGCACAGCCGGCCAACAACAGGATCAGAAGCAGCAGGCCTGCCGTCCAGCGCGAGTGATGGCCAGACACAGGCCGTAGGCGAATCGGAATCATCGTTCATTCCTCCTCAAGAGAAGCTATGGGTAGTTGGAACTGCACAGGAGCCGGCCGGATCGCGCTGAGGGCGCGCAAGCGAGCCGAGCTTCGGCTGGCGGAAAGAGGGAGCGCCGGGCGGCCTGGGCAGAGGCCGGCCCCTATCTTCATTATTGCCCAGGTCTCATCGAATCGTCAATCGGCTGCCGGTCACGCGGACGGTCCTGGACTACACGGCGCTTGACCCGCAGGGCAGCCGCGCCATACACATGACGCCCAATGCCTTCAACTTCTTTTGGCGCGCGATGGGCTGCGCCGGTCGGCGCAACAAAAACGGTGCAGACTCCTGGGCCTGCACCGTTGCGTTTATCCTGGAACGAACTTTTCTTGAGCCGAGCCTGTGCCTTAGGCCGGCTTGCCGATCAGCCGGAGGAACTCTTGGCGGTCGAGCACTTCTTTCTCCAGCAGGGTCTCGGCCAGCAGGACCAGCTTGTCCTTGTGGTCCAACAGAATCTTGCGGGCGCGGTCATAGGCGCGGTCTACGATGCGCCGCACCTCTTGGTCAATCTTGCGCGCCACTTCTTCGCTATAGGGGCGCCGCTCGCCGATCTCCATGCCCATAAAGGGGTTGGCGTCGCCCTGCTGGAGCTGCAACGGGCCA
>DATLZJ010000754.1:0-8241 GCA_035574055.1 Caldilineaceae bacterium | reverse complement strand
AAAGGGGTAGTGGTCCAACTCGTCCAGCGCCACCCAGCGCCAGGCGGCGCAGCCGAGGGCCTGCGGCTCGCCGCTCACATGCTGGGCGTGAAAGGCATGGAGGGTGATGCGGAAGTGGGTGTAGGCATGGCGCACCACCGTCAGCGGCGCACCCACGGCGATCTCGATGCCTAGCTCCTCGCGGATCTCACGGCGCAGACAGGCGGCCAGGTCGCCGTCCTCCGGCTCCAGCTTGCCGCCCGGAAACTCCCACAGCCCGCCCAGCATACCCGCCTGTGGGCGCTGGGCGATGAGCAGGGGCGAGGCCATCACCTCCCCCTGCCAGATGACCCCGGCGGTGACATCATAGTGGGGTGTGGCTCGCTTGGGCATGGTCACCGGGCGCTCATTTTGGACGCCGCGCGCCGCGGCCCGGCAGAAGCTTGCCACCGGGCAGAGCAGGCAGCGGGGATTGACCGGCACACAGACTGTCGCGCCCAGCTCCATCAGCGCCTCGTTGACCACGCCTGCTTGGCCGGGTGGCGCTGCTTCCACCACCTGGCGGGCCAGCGCCCACAGCTCGGCCAGGGTGTCCGTCGCCTCGATGGGCCGGTCAATGTCTGCGATCCGGCTTAAGACCCGCTTCACGTTGCCGTCCAGGATCGGCTCGGGCCGGTTAAAGGCCAGGCTCAGGATCGCGCCGGCGGTATAGGCGCCGATGCCCGGCAGGCGCAGCAGCTCGCGGCGCGTGTTGGGGACCTGCCCGCCGTGGTCTGCGACCACCTGTTGCGCCGCCCGGTGCAGGTTGCGGGCGCGGGCATAATAGCCCAACCCCTCCCAGAGCTTGAGCACCTCCTGCTGGCTGGCGGCAGCCAGCGCCTCCACGGTAGGAAAGCGGGCCATCCAGCGCAGGTAGTAATCTACGACCGTCTCCAGCCGGGTCTGCTGGGCCATGATCTCGCTGACCCAGACGCTGTAGGGGTCGCGGCGGCCCGCGGGCGCGGTGCGCCAGGGCAAGTCCCGCTGTTGGCGGTCATGCCAGGCGGCAAGCCGCTCTGCAATTGAGGCAAAGTCCATGGATCGGGCGGAACAGGGAAGGACCGGATAGGGGCAGGAGCCACAGGGCTAGGCGGGCGGCACGCCGGCGATAAAGCATTGGCCGAGGCTGGTTGCCAGGAAAAAGACAATCAGCGCCACCCACATCCAAATCGGGAAGCCGGCAATGGTCTGGCGCTTGGGTTTCTTGGGAACCGGCTTGGGCAGCTCTGTCTGGCAACGCCAGCAAACCTCCTTATCGTCCGGGTTCCAGGTGCCACAGTTTGGGCAATTGGGCATGGTGTGTCTCCTTGGTTCTGGACTATCCCTTATCGTAGCACAGGAGTAGACGGCCAGCAAACCTCTGGCCGGTGGTCGCGCTCTATTCTCTGTTGCGCTTTATTCTTGGTCATGCCGGATGCTTTGAGGGTTCCCAAGATTCAGTGGCGCCCGGCGCAAGGGGTTTCGCGCTTCGGCCAGGGCTGTGGTATCGTTGCCCTACACCCCTAGTTGATCAGGGGATCGCTCAATCATTCCCGGCTCTACAGCCCAGACTGGTGCTGCGCCCTGCATGACCCATTCACGAACCGAATCTGATCACCCGCTCCCGTCCCATGGGCGGGACGCCAAGATGCTTGCCGCCGCGCCGCTCAATTCCCCCCAGGTGCGCGGCCTGATGAGCCAGTGTATCCATTGTGGCCTCTGCCTGCCCGCCTGCCCCACCTACGCCGTCTTTCACACCGAGATGGACAGCCCCCGCGGGCGCATCGCCCTGATGCAGGCTGCCGCCGACGGGCGCCTTGACCTAGCGGGCGGCTTTCAGGAGCACATTGACCGCTGTCTCGGGTGCCGGGCCTGTGAGACGGCCTGCCCCTCCGGCGTCCAATACGGCTTGCTGCTGGAGGCGGCGCGCGCCACGCTCAACCGGGCGCAGCCGCCGGGCCGGTTAGAGCGAGCCGTGCGCCGCTTGAGCCTGCGCCATCTCCTGCCCCATATGGGGAGGCTGCGCCTGCTGGCGCGCCTCCTGCGCCTCTACCAGAGCAGCGGCCTTCAGCGCGCGGCGCGCCGCCTGCTGCCGGAGCGGTTACGGATGATGGACGAGCTGTTGCCGCCCCTGCCTGCGGACTATCCCGACTACCGCCGGCCTGCACCCGCAGTCGGCAGGAAGCGGGGCGAGGTCGCCTTTCTCTACGGCTGTGTCCAGGACGCGTTCCTGGCCGGCGTCAACGCGGCCAGCGTGCGCGTGCTCCAGCGCAACGGCTATGAGGTCCACTTTCCCGCCGCCCAGAGCTGTTGCGGCGCGGCGCCGTTGCACATCGGCGAGGACGAATTGGCGCGCGAGCTGGCCCGGCGCAACATCAACGCCTGCCTGGGCCGGGACTATGACGCCATTATCAGCAATGCCGGCGGCTGCGGCGCAACCCTCAAGGCGTATGACCACCTCCTGGCCGATGACCCGCTCTACGCTGGGCGGGCCAAGAGCTTCGTCGCCAAGGTCAAAGATATCAACGAATTTCTGGCCGCCAACTTCCATCGCCCGCCAACGGGGCGGCTCGACCTGCGCGTCGCCTATGTGGATTCGTGCCACCTGCGCCACGGCCAGAAGATCGTGCGCCAGCCCCGCCAGCTTCTCCAGGCCATCCCTGGCCTGCGCCTGGTCGAGCTGCGCCAGCCGGAGATGTGCTGTGGCAGCGCCGGGGTCTATAACCTGCTCCAGCCGGACACCGCCGAGCAAGTGCTGGCGGCCAAGCTGGCCGATGTCGCCGGCGCTGGCGCCAACGTCGTCGCGGTCAGCAACACCGGCTGCCACATGCAGATGCTCTACGGGGTGCGCCGCGCCGATTCGCCCGCGACCGCCGTGCAGGAGGTGTTGCACGTCGTCGAGCTGTTGGACCGTTCCTACGCCGCCGAAGCTGCATGAGCAAGCCTATGAGCCTTTCTACCCTCACCCAACTTTTTGACCCGCGCCAGCTTGCGCTCGACCCGGCGTCGCTGATCACCTATGAGGTGGACGCCGGTTATGACCGCGGGCGGCCCGATGGCGTCTTTTTCCCGGAGTCCATCGAGGATGTGGTCCGGCTGGTGCAGTGGGCCGGTCGCGCCCGCGTCCCGCTGATCGCCCGCGGCGCAGGCACCGGCCTCTCCGGCGGCGCGGTCGCCGAGCATGGCGGGCTGATCCTCTCCTTCGCCCGCATGAACCGGGTCGTGGAGTTGGACGCGGCGGGGCGCAGCGCGGTGGTGCAGGCAGGCATGGTCAACCTTGCCCTAGATGCGCTGGTCAAAGAGGCGGGCCTCTATTATCCACCGGACCCGTCCAGCGGGCGCTCGTCGGTCATCGGCGGCAATATCGGCGAGAATGCCGGCGGCCCCCACTGTTTCAAGTATGGCGTCACCACCAACTACGTCACCGGGCTGGAGGTGGTGCTGGCAGACGGCCAGGCGGTGCATCTGGGCGGGCGGGCGCTGGACTATCCGGAATATGACTTCTGCGGCCTGGTAGTCGGCAGCGAGGGCACCCTGGCGGTTGTGGTCCAGGCCGACGTGCGGCTGATCCGCAACCCGCCGGGCGTCAAGACCATGATGGTCGCCTTCGACTCGGAGGAGCAGGCCGGCCATGCCGTCTCCGCTGTGATCGCCGCGGGGCTGGCGCCCGCGACCCTGGAGATGATGGACCAGCGTATCATGCGCATCATCGAGGCGTATGTGCCCGTAGGGTTGCCCGTGAACCGGCAGGCCGCGCTCATCGTCGAAGTGGACGGCTATCCCGCGGGGCTGGACAGCCAGATGGAGGAGATCGCCGACATTCTGACCGCTCACGGCGGCTCGGAGTTGCGCATCGCCGAGAGCGAGGACGAGCGCCAACAGATTTGGTATGGCCGCAAGAGCGCAGCCGGCGCGCTCTCTCGTCTGGCGCCCAACTTTTACTTGGTGGATATCACCGTGCCCCGCAGCCGGCTGGCCGATACACTGGCCGCGGTCAATGCCATCGCCGACCGCTACCGGCTGACCCTGGGCCATGTCTTTCATGCAGGCGACGGCAATCTACACCCCTGTATCTCCTTCGACGCCCGCGATGAGGATGAACGGGAAAGGGTCTTTGCGGCCTGCGCCGAGATCGTGCGCGCTTGTGTGGAGCGCGACGGCAGCATCACCGGCGAGCATGGGGTGGGCATCGAGAAGCGCGCCTATATGCCGATGATGTACAGCGGCGCGGAACTGGCCGCCATGACCGAGATCAAGGCGCTTTTTGACCCTCACGGGCTGCTCAACCCCGGCAAGATTTTTCCGGCGGAGCTGCCGGCTGCCGACTATGCCCAGCCTGGGGCGCTGCCGTCCGGCGATACCTTCACGCCCACCAGCGCCGCCGAGGCCGCGTCCGGGTTGGCGGCGCTGGCCGCGGCAGGCAAGACCGTGCGGATCGGCGGGGCCGCCGGCGGCGACCGGCGCGGCGCGGACTTCTGGCTCTCGACCGCGGCCTTTAACGGCGTCAGCGTCTTTGCGCCCGATGACCTCTATGTCACCGCCGGCGCGGGGACGCCCCTGGCCGAGCTGCAAGCCTTCCTGGCCGAGCGGGGGATGCAGGCGCCGCTGGTTTCGCCCTGGCCGGCGGCGACCATCGGCGGGCTGGTCGCGGCCAACGTCAATTCGCCCCAACGGCTGCGCTACGGCGGCCTCCGCGACCTGTTGCTGGCGACGACTGTGGCGCTGGCCGATGGCCGGGTCATCCGCGCAGGCAGGCCGGTGGTCAAGAATGTGGCCGGCTATGACCTTGCCAAGCTCTTGATCGGCTCCTACGGGACATTGGGGGTGCTGGCCGATGTCACCCTGAAGCTGCTGCCCCGCCCGCGCAGCCGGCGGACCTTTGCCCTGGCGGTGGATGACCCGGCCCAGGGGCTGGGCTGGGCCGCGGCCACCGCGCCCGTTTGGCTGGCGACCGCAGGCGTCGTGCTTTGCCAGGGGTTGGCTCTCCCCGGTGTTCGGGCTGCGCCTTATACGCTGGTCTGGACGGTCGAGGGGTTGGCCGAGGATGTGGCCGCCGAGTGGGAGGCCCTGCAGGCGGCGCTCCAGACGGCCGGCGCGCCGACCCCGCTGGAGACAGCGCCGGCGCCGTCCGCCGCCGACCTGTGGGCCGATTGCATCGGCGCTGCCGGTCCCGCCGATCTGGTCGTGCGGGTGGGCGTCCCGCCTGGCCGGCTGCTGGACTACTGGCGGCAGCTTCCTGCACCGGTGCGGGAAGCTGCCCGTTGGTGTCTCGACGGGGGCAACTATTTGGCCTATGCCATCTACCGCGGCGGCGATGGGGCCGCCGCAGCCGCCTGGCTCGATGGTGTGCGGGGGCCGGCGCTCGCCCGCGGCGGCTACGCCATCGCTATCCAGACGCCTGCCGCCTGGCAGACCGAACTGGACCCGTGGGGCTATCGTCCCGCCGCGTACCGGCTCATGCGCGCGCTACGGGCGCGTTGGGACCCCGCAGGCGTCCTCAACCCCGGTGATTTTATCTGATTTATCGAGAAAAGCTCAGTCCATGGATTCGGGCGTGGCGTGGTGCAGCGCCACGCCCCCCTCTGTCTCCTCGACCTCCAGCGTCTCTTGGGCTTGTTTGGGGAAGAGTAGGGAGGCCGCCACCGAAATCCCCAACACCAAGCCAATGAAGCCAAGCGAGTACTCGATGGGCACATGGATGGGATGCTCCATGAAGTAGCTCGACAGACTCTCGGCCAACATCTTGACGCCGACAAAGCCCAGGACAATCGAGAGGCCCATCTTGAGGTAGTGGAATTTATCAATCACGCCGGCCAACAGGAAGTAGAGCGCGCGCAACCCCAGGATGGCGAAGATGTTGGAGGTGTAGACAATAAAGGGGTCAGTGGTGATGCCAAAGACGGCAGGGATCGAGTCAATCGCAAAGACGATATCGGTAGATTCGACGACCAGCAACACGACCAGCAGCGGCGTCGCCATGCGCCGGCCCTCTTCCACCACAAAGAAGTGGTCTTCATGGTAATGGGGCGTCACCGGCATAAAGCGGCGCAGCAGCCGTACTAGCGGGTTGTGCTCCACCTCGATCTCTTCTTCGGTGTCGCGGGCCATGCGAATGGCTGTGAACACCAGAAACGCGCCGAAGATGGTGATCAGGAACTCAAAACGGGAGACCAGCGCGGCGCCGGCGATGATCATCACCCCACGCAGGACCAGCGCTGTCACAATGCCCCAAAAGAGCACTCGGTGCTGATAGGCCGGCGCGACCCTGAAATAGGTGAAGACCAGGACAAAGACAAAGATGTTGTCTACACTGAGCGATTTTTCCAGCAGATATCCGCCGAGGAACTCCAGGGCAATGGTCGGGCCTTCAAAGAGATAAAGCCCATAGTTGAAGGTTAAGGCCAGCCCGATCCAGACGGCGCTCCAGATAGCCGCCTCGCGCACCGACACGGTATGGGCGTGGCGGTGGAAGACGCCCAGGTCGAGCGCCAACATGCCCAACACGAAGGCGTTGAAAAGAACCCAAAACCAGATATTTGTTGCCACGTCTTTCTCGCCCTTTGCTGAACCATTTGCGGCTTACCATTTAAGCATGGAAGCTTCAGATGGTAAAGTATCTCACCCTACGGTCAGCACTTTGGGCGCGCTTAGGGCCTGGTTGAGCGGCTGTTGCGCGCCGTTGCGTCCTCGATTACAATGTGGCCCACTGAAGCGCCCATGTGGAGGAGTGGTCCATGCGAATCTTGCTGCGCTTCGCCCACGGCGTTGACCGTCTGACCGAGCGCCTGGGCGATCTCTCGACCGTGCTTGTGCTGGTCACCATCGCTGTCGGTTTTTATAACGTGGCTGTTCGCTATATGGGCCGCTTTATTGGCGTCCAGCTCTCCTCCAATCTCTACATCGAGCTACAGTGGTATCTCTACTCGCTGGTCTTCTTTCTGGGCTTTCCCTACATCCTGAAGCACGATGTGAACGTGCGCGTGGACTTTCTCTATGCGCGCTGGTCGCCGCGCACCCGCGCCTGGGTGGACCTGCTGGGCACCCTCCTATCTTTGATCCCCTTCTGCATCCTGGGCATCTATGTCACTTTCGGCCCGGTGCTGGCCTCCTGGGGCCGGCTGCCCAACGGCGGGTGGGGCGCCTGGGAAGTCTCCCCTGATCCCGATGGGCTGCCTCGCGCGCCGCTCAAGAGCATGATCATCGTGGCCTTTGCCGCCCTGCTGCTACAGGCGTTGGCCCAGCTCGTCAAATACATCGCTGTCATCCGCGGGTCCACCCAGGTTGTCCAGGAGCTGCAAGCCGAGGCCGAGGGGCAAGGCCCGGTCGGTTAAGCCAACGCTGAACCGCGACAATGCAACTGTTTACCGGATGACCGGTTGCGCCCAGCCGGCGGAACCGTGAGCGGCGCCCGGCGGAACGATCCCAGTGACGAAGTACACCGGCGAAAGCCATTGGGCGCTCCACCCGCCCTATCCATCCCACCTTGCCCTAGTCTGTCGAGGAGCGATTCATGAGCTATGAGTGGCTTGCCATTCTGATGTTTGCCGGCTTTTTCTTTCTCTTGCTCAGCGGCTATCCGGTTGCTTTCTCCTTTGCCGGCACAGCGATCCTCTTTGGGCTGATTGGGCTGGCCGTAGGCGCGTTCGATCTGCGCTTGCTGCGCTTGCTCCCCAACCGCTGGTTTGGCACCATGTCGGACTTCACGCTGCTGGCGGTCCCCTACTTCGTTTTTCTGGGCGCGGTGTTGGAAAAATCGGGGCTGGCTGAGGACCTGTTAGAGACGATTGGGATCGTGCTCGGCCCGCTGCGCGGCGGGATGGCGCTGGCTGTGGTGGTGGTGGGGACGCTGTTGGCGGCGACCACGGGCGTCGTGTCCGCCACGGTCATTGTGATGGGCATGTTGTCGCTGCCGGTCATGTTGCGCTACGGCTATGACAAGCGGCTGGCGGCGGGCGTGATCATCTCGTCGGGCACATTGGCCCAGCTCATCCCGCCCAGCCTGGTGCTGGTGGTGTTGAGCGACCAGATCGGTGTGCGGGTAGGCGATCTCTTTTTGGGCGCGCTGATACCGGGACTGATGCTGGCCGGTTCCTACGGGCTATATGTGTTGGTGGTGGCGTTCGTGAAGCCCTCGGCGGCGCCGGCCATCCCCAAAGAGGCGCGCAACATCCCAGCCGGGGTGCTCGTGCGGCGGGTGGTGCGCGCGGTCGTGCCGCCCGTGCTGCTGATCTTCGCCGTATTAGG
>DATLZJ010000753.1:0-6648 GCA_035574055.1 Caldilineaceae bacterium | reverse complement strand
CCGCCACTCTTTTGCGCGCGGCCCGCGCCTCATGCGCCGGGCTGCCACAAGGGTTCGGGGACGCCCTGCTGGTGATTCTCGTAGCGGGCCATCACAAAGAGCGCATCCGACAGCCGGTTCAAATAGGCCAGCACATAGGGACCCACCCCCTCCTCACGGGCCAGCGTTGTCGCCTCCCGCTCGGCGCGGCGGCAGACCGTGCGCGCCACCTGGAGATGGGCTGCGCCAAGCGACCCGCCCGGCAAGATGAAATTCTCCAGCGGCCCCACCACCGCGGTCATCTCGTCAATCAGCGCCTCCAGCCGGGCCACATGGCGCGCCTCCAATTGGGGAAGCGGGAACTTGCCCTTGTCCTGCTCCAGGAAGCAGAGGTCCGACCCTAGGTCAAACAGCTCATTTTGAATCGAGGGCAGCACCTGGCGCAGCCGCTCACACAGCCCTGAGGCCAACGCCAGCCCGATCTGGGAGTTCAGCTCGTCCACCGTACCGTAGACCGCGACCCGCAGATTATCTTTGGGCACCCGCTGGCCGCCGCCGAGCGAGGTGTCGCCCTTATCGCCTCGCCTGGTATAGATTTTCGTCAGCCTCGGCATTGTTCGCTCCTCATCTTGATCTTGACTGCAATCTTGACCGCATTTCTACGGCATCGCTAGCGCCAATGCTTGGAACAGGTCCTCCGGCGTCAGCCAGCCCGTCTCTGGAAAGAGCCGCGCCACTTGAGGCGCAAAGAGCGGCGATGCGCCCAAGACCTCGCCGGGCAGCCCGCCGGCGATGATCTCCCCCTGGCTCATCAGAAGCACCCGGTCGGCCAAGGAGGCGGCGAACTCGACATCATGGGTCACCACCAGGATCGCCATGCCCGCCGCGCGCCACTCCTTGAGCAACGTGGTCAAATGGGCCTTGGACTGAGCGTCCAGCCCACGCGTCGGCTCATCTAGCAACAGCGCCTTGGGCTGGACCACCGTGATCGCGGCGAGCGCCACCCGCTGGCGCTCGCCCACGCTCAGGTCGCGCGGATAGGCATCGGCCAGATGGGCCAGCCCCAAGCGGGCCAGCAGCGCCGCTGGCTCCACCGGCAGCCGCGCCCGTCCAGGCGCAGGATGGTCAGGGTCGTAGCCATGATTGCGTAGCGTCACGGCCAGCTCCTCGCGCACGGTGTCGGCGAAGAGCAGGCTGTTGGGGTCCTGGGGCAGATAACCGACCGTGCGGCAAATCTCCGCCACCTCCAGGCGGGCTGCATCCTGCCCCGCCACCGACACCTGTCCTGCCGTGGGCCGCACCAGCCCGACCAATGTCTTGAGCAGAGTGCTTTTGCCCGACCCATTGCGCCCCATCAAGACCACGATCTCGCCCGGATAGAGCGCCAAGTCCACCCCGCGCACCACCGCCGCGCCGTTGTAGCGGCTGACCACGCCGCGCGCGGCGACGACCGGCTGCGCCTCCTGGCGCGGCGCAGCGTTGCCGTTCACGCTTGGCTGTGGGCGGGCGATGTCCGGCAGGGGCAGCCGCCGGCTAAAGCGCAGCCCCTCCTTGACGGTCAGCGGCAATGGCGTCCAGCCCAGCGCCTTTGCTGCCCGCACAAGCGGCGGCGCCAACATGGGCATCTGCGCCATCTCCTCCAGCACCGTGCGCGGGTCGCCCAGCCGCGGAGGCAGCCCCTGGCCGGGCAGGTAGAGCAGGCTATCGGCAAAGGGCAGCGCGCGCTCCAAGCGATGCTCGGCCAGCACCACCGTCAGCCCCAGGTCGGCGTTGAGGCGGGCCAGCGCGTTCAGCACATCCTCGGCGGATTTGGGGTCAAGCTGAGAGGTTGGCTCGTCCAGCACCAGTGTAGCCGGGCGCAGGGCCAGCGCGGCGGCAATTGCCACCCGCTGCCGCTCGCCCCCCGACAGGCTTTCCAAGGGGCGGTCGCGCAGCGGCGCCAGGTCCAGCAAGTCCAGGGTCTCCTCGACGCGCACGCGCATGGCCTGGGGCGACATGGCGGCGTTCTCCAGGGCAAAGGCGATCTCGTCCTCGACCCGCTCCATGACGAACTGGGCCTCCGGGTCTTGAAAGACAAACCCCACATGGCGGCTCATCACCTGGGGCGTCTCGGCCACCGGGTCCAGCCCATGCACCCGCACCCGGCCCGCCAGCACGCCGCCTGAAAAATGGGGCGTCAGGCCGTTGATGCAGCGCAGGAAGGTAGATTTCCCCGCGCCCGACGGTCCCGCCACCAACACCAGCTCGCCGGCGGGCAGCGTCACCGACAGGTCGCGCAGGGCCGGCGTCGTTGCGCCGGGATAGGTATAGGTGACGTGTTCAAATTCGATCATGATTTCGCACCATCAGCGCCGCCGCGGGCGCGAGCAAGCCCCAGGTCGCCACCCCCAGCCCCAGCGCAAAGCCCGGCAGGCTCAACGCCGGATAGGGGGACCAGAAGATCGAGCTACGCTCCATTCCCGGCAGCGGCAGCAAGAACGCTCCAGCCGTGATCAGCGCGCCCGCGGCGGCCACCCATTCGGCCATGCGCCAGGGCGTGGGCCGGTAGCGCGTATGAGGCCGGCGGCGGCCTGCCAGCCAGACAGCGACGGCGACCAGCCCTGCGCCGGCCACGAGCAGGAGCGCGCCGGCCAGCGCCTGGCCCCAGACGGTGCGCAGCAGCAAGCCCGCCCCCGCGAGCGGCAGCCCCACCAGCACGCCCGCCCGCGTCCAGGCGTTGTGGAGCGGCGGCCCACCGGCAAAGCCGCGCGCGGTCATCGCCTCGGCCAATTGCAGCGCCCGCTCCAGCCCGCCCGTCAAGAGCGGCGCCCAGAGCGGCAGCCAGCTTCGCCAGCCGCGCATCCGGTGGCCGCGCACAGCCTGCGCCTCGCGCACCTGTTGCCACTGGCGCAGGGTCGCAGGCACGAAGCTCACGGCAATTGCCACTACCAACGCCACCGGATAATAGGCGCGCGGGATCAACTGGATCACCTGGCGCAGGGAGACCGAGCGGTTGGCGACGGCGAAGGCCGCAAAGAGGCCAGTCAGCGCCACCCCGTTGAGCGCGCCGTAGACCATCGCCTCTAAGGTGAGCGGCCCGCCGAGCAGCGGCCAGCCTGCCGGCAGCCGGGCCAATACGGTCGCGCCGACATGGACTGTCAACCCATTGAACAACGCCGAGAGCGGGACCACCACGACTCCGAAGGTGAGCGGCGACCAGGGCAGCCCCGGTCGAGTCGCCGGCGCCCGTCCCACCGCCACGCCGACCGCCCCGATCCAGGCTAGGGCCAGCCCTAGGTAGAGGGGGTTACGCGTGATGGTCATCAGCGCCAGCACCGCGCCCAGCCAGCAGAGCCACGCCCCGGCATGGAGTGGAGCCGCCGCGGGCAGCACAAAGCCGCTCACGGCTGGCCCCTCAGGGACAGGCCACTTGCCGCCTCGCGGCGGTAGCCCGCCGGCTGGGCGGCAGGCGCAGGCAGCAACGCCGGCGTTGGGTCATAGGCAAAGCCAAAGCGGCGGTGAAAGCGCGCCAGGATGCGCAACAGGGGCCGGCCAAAGAGCGCCACCAGCGCCACATTGCCCACCAGCCGCATGGTATCCCAGACCAGCGACGTCGTTACATAGAAAAGGGCATAGCGTTGCACCGTAGCAGCCACGCCGATCCCCGGCGTCCAGTAGTGGCCGGCGTCGCCGGCAGTGATATAGGGCCAGAACCAGAGATTCATGATCACCCCGTAGAGCAACCCCCACAGCCCGCCATAGAGCGCCAACAGCGCCGTCTCTCCCCAGCGCCCGGCCAGCCCCAACCCGCGCGCCACAGGCCGCAGCAGCGGCGCGCTCATCCCCATCCATCCTGCCGTGAACATTTGGTAGGGCAGCCAGGGGCCGGCTCCGCCGGTGATGAGCGCCGAGACAAAGAGGGTCAGCGCGCCCAGCAGAAAGCCTACCCGTGCTCCGAAGACATAACCGCCCAGCAAGATCAGCAGGAAGATAGGGCTGAAACCCCCCGGCCCCGGCAGGGCGGCGTCGGCAAAACGCAGCACGCTGTTGATGGCGACCAGGATGCCCAGCAGCGCCACCGTCTTGGCGCTCATGCCGGCGCTCTGCACCTCCAGCAGCAGCACGGCGAAGCACAGCCCTACCAACAGACTCAGGACCAGCGGCGCATCGGCAGCGTGAGCCATCTGGCGCTGTCCGGCCTGGGCCGCCGCGGGCAGCCAAAAGGGGTAAAGAAAGGCCAGCGCCCCTAAGCCGCTTGTCAAGATGTAGACGACTGGGCTATAGAGCCGCGCCCTCATGCCTGCCTCCTCGCCCGGCGCGTAAGCCACCAGACCACCCCTGCGATGGCGGGGAGACCGGCCACGACTGCTATGCCGAGCAATATCTGGCGTTGGTTTGCCGCCAGCCCAATGCCGCTCTGCTCCACAGCGCTTACGACCTCGCCGCTGCATACCTCCTCAAAGCGCAAGGGCGGCGGGGCCACGGTCGCATCTTGCGCTGCTGTGCTCTCGCCCCAGACCCAACCCTCCACCATGCCGTCGCTGACCTGCGTGTTGCCTGCGCCGGTACTGGAGTACTGCCACTCGATGGCGTCTCCCGCGGGGACCTGGCGCCAGTAGGTCCAGTAGAGGCAGGGGCCGGATTGGCATTGGCAAAAACAGGCTTCCCCCTCGTCGCATCCCTCCTGGTCCAGCCGGCAGATGGCCGGCCCCATGCTTGCAACCTCCATGCGTAGGTCCAGCCCGGAACGCGCCAGCAGCTCATAGCCGCTGATGGACTTCTCCTCAAAGGCCACACAGCGGGTCACGACCGCGCCGTCGCCGTGGACAATCACCAATCCGGCGCGATTGGCGGCCTGGGCCGAGGCCGTGGGCGCCTCCTGCCCAACGGCCAGGGCGCTCAGGATGATAAGCAGGCAAACTGTCAAGCGTCGCATCACAACAGGATCCCTCAGTTGATAGCCGTACAGGGTTCCAGCACGGCGCGGCGGAGCGGATAGGCGCGGCCCAGCAGCGCCGGGATGGCCTGGACAGTTGCGCTGAGATTGACCGGCTGTCCGGCCTGCCACACAAAGCCGCCGTCGGCGCTCTGCACGCTCAACAGGAAGTCTACCGGCCCTGCGCCGTTGGCTCGCCACTCGCCGCCGCGGGGGTCCATGCCGGCTGCGGCCAGCGCCTGAAGCACATAGGCGGTCGAGTTGGCGTCGGCGACATTGCCCCAGTCAGCAGCCGGGTCGTAGCTGAAACCACCTCCCTCCAACTGGGCGCTCTTGAGATAGGCGAGGCCGCTCATCACGGCGGAGGCTGTCACCGGCTCGCCCGCTGCGATCAGCGCCTGGATCGCCAGCGCGGTGCTGTTGGTGTCCCGTCCCCAACCGGGCGACCACTCCCAGCCCCCCTCCGGCAGCGCCAGGTCGAGCAGATAGGAGACGCTCTCAGCAGGGGCCGGCTCGCCCAGCGCCAACGTCCCCAAGATTCCCCAGGCCAGCGGGCCGGCGTCGCTCGCCAGCGCGCCCAGGGTCGGGCTGTAGTGATCCGTAGGCGTCAAGGCTTCCTCCGGCCAGCACGCCTCGGCCCCTACCAGCGCCACGGCCAGCTTTCCGGCCTCGGCAGTCCCCTGGCGGCTGTACTGGGCGGCGTTGGCGAGCACGTAGTCAAGCAGCGAGGGCGCATCCGCCGTGGCCTGCCACTGGTCTGCGTCCAGCGCGTTGGCTGCGACGGCCAGCAACGCCTCCACGCTGGCCCCCATGCCCCCATAGCTGCCGTCGGTGATAGTCTGCTGCGCCCGCAGCCACTCCAGCGCCGACTGGGCGGCCAGGGCCTGGGGTGCGGGCGTCGCCGGCCCCTCGAATTCGCCCCAGCGCCAGCCTTCCACTGCGCCCGTCCGGCTAATGACTGAGGCGGCAGGGCCAACCGGGTAGCTCTGCCAGCTCGCGCCGTCCCATGTGGCATAGTTCCAGAAGGTGTCGCCGCCACAGAAACAGTCTTCGGCGGGACAGCCGGTGTCTTCGATGCGGCAGACCGCGGTCCCCCAGGCAAAATCTGCCGTCTCTATCTCTAGCCCGCTGCGTTGCAGCGCGACCAGGCCGGAGATCGGCTCGGTGAAGGCGACCTCGCGCACCAGCAGCCGCGCCGGGTCTAACTGGATGACCAGCGCGGCCGTCTGGCCCCCCTCAACTGTTTCCTTGCCCTCTGCCTCGACTTCGGTAGAGGCCGGCGCGCCCGCCATACAAGCCGCCAGCAGCCCCATCAACGCCGCCGCTACGCCCACCATCCAGAGAATATGTCCAACTCTCTTGGTTGTATGGCTCGTCATCCTTCATCCCCTCTTTGCGGTTAACTCTCTGCAATCTCTGATTTGCGGCGGCGCCGCCGGCCAGCAACACCCCCAACCAGACCGCCCGGCGCATGAGCGCCGCCGCTTGGTCCACATGGGCGACGGTAGGCTTATCGAACTCGGCGCCCAGCGTGTAGTGGCCCACTTTCTCCAGCGCCACCCCCAGCGCGCCGGCCATCGCGCTCATGGGCTGGCCGGCGTTGGGGCTGGCAGTGAGGCCGCGATCACGACGCCAGGTGCGCCAGGCTCGACCTGCCTGTTTGCCCGCCGCGGCGACTAGCAGCAGGGCGGCCAGCCGGGCCGGGAGCCAGTTCGCCAGGTCATCGGCCCGCGCCCCGGCCTTGCCTAACCATT
>DATLZJ010000752.1:0-10114 GCA_035574055.1 Caldilineaceae bacterium | reverse complement strand
ACTGGCGGGCGCTGCCGGTGCAGCAGCGTTTCTCCGAGATCGCGCCCGCGGTCGTCGAATCCGACGTGCGCGCGTCGGCGCTGGCCGAGGCGCGCTATGGCGCGGGGCAACGCTTTTCGCTCTTTGCCTACATCACCGTCGGCACCGGCATTAGCTCCGCGCTGGTGCAGGAGGGCCGTCCCTTTGCCGGCGCGCGCGGCAACGCGCTCGTCCTGGCGACCATGCCGCTGACCACCCGCTGCGACCGGTGCGGGGCGCTCCTCAACCCCGTTTTGGAGGAGATCGCCTCCGGTCCGGCGCTGGTCGCCGCCTACAACCGCCAGGGCGGCAGCGCGCGCCGCGCCGAGGAGGTGCTGGCCGCCGCCCGATCCGGCGACCCGCTGGCGAACGAGGTGGTGGCCTTTGCCGGGGAGAGCCTGGGCAACAGCGTCGCCTTTCTGGTCAATGTGCTGGACCCGGAGGCAGTAGTGGTGGGCGGCGGCCTGGGCATGGCCGGCGGCCTCTACTGGGAGCGAATGGTGGCGGCGACGCGCGCCCACATCTACGCCGACGCCACGCGCGCGCTGCCGATCTTGCGGGCGGCGCTAGGGGTAGACGCGGGCCTGGTCGGAGCTGCGGCGGCGACGCTCGTCGCCCATCCCCTAGCGCACACAGGATGATACAGGCGATCCGCCAACAAGAGCCGCCACGTTAGAAAGGAAAGCGGCGAGCCAAACATGGCCGAGGCAATGTCCTTGCCGGAACGATATGCAGCCGTCAAGGGGCGGCGCGACTGGCGCACCTGGCCGCTGGTGCGCCAGGTGCGAACCCTGCGCCTGCGGCGGCTGAAACCGCTTGGCGACGGGCGCTCCGCTGGCCTGTCGGTGATCCGCTACTACTGGGCGGGCTTTTTGGAGCAGCATCGGGCCGACATCCGCGGCCATGCGTTGGAGATCGGCGAGACAAGCACCATCCGCGCCTACGGCGGCGCGGCCGTCACTCAGGCCGACGCGCTCGATCTGACAGCTCACAGCCCAGAGGTGACGGTCGTCGCCGACCTGAGCCGGGCTGACCATCTGCCCGCCAATGTCTATGATTGCTTTGTCAACCAGTTCACCACGGCGGTCATCTATGACATCGAGGCTGCCCTCTTCCATGCCATCCGCATCCTCAAACCGGGCGGCGTGCTGCTGATCAACTTCTGGTGTCTCGACTTCTATCTCCACCGCGGGCTGGACATGGGCACCGGCGCCCCCCTCTATATGCACCACTGGTTCACGCCCATCGGCGTGCATGACCTGCTCCACCGGCTTGGCCTCACCGAGGCGGACTACCGGCTGCACATCTATGGCAACCTGCTCACACGCCTGGCCTTTCTCCTCAATCTGCCGGCGCGCGAGCTGCTGCCGGAGGAGCTAGACCTGGTGGACCCAGGCCAGCCGCTGCTGATCTGCGCGCGGATTGTCAAGCCCGCGACCTGGGCGACCGCGCGCCCGCCCTATCGGGAGCCGGCCTACCTCCCGGCGACCGCCCCGGCTCGCCTGAGCGCCGATACGGGCCACTATGGGGATGAATATCGGCGAACCACGCCCTAAATTGAATCCACCCACACGACTCGGCACCTTTCGTGAATGAACCAGGAACCTATCAAGGAGAGCAACCATGAAGGCCAACAGCGATCACAACGAAGATCAGATGAGAGCGGAACGGCTCAACCGGCGCCAGTTTCTTCACCTGTCGGCCCTGGTGGGCGGCGCATTGCTGGCCGCCTGCGCCCCGCCGGCCGCGCCCCAGCAGCCTGCTGCGGGAGGCACAGGCTCGACCGAGGGAGTCACCACCATCTCCTGGTGGAACGGGTACTCCACTGACTCGGTAAAGCAGGTGGCGCCCCAGATCATCAGTGACTTCGAGGCGCAGAACCCCAACATCAAGGTCGAGTATGAGATCAGCGGCGGCCCTCCGGGCGGCGGCCAATTGATGGAGGTGCTGCTCTCGCGCATCGCCGGGGGCACCCCGCCTGATTCGGTGACCATCTGGACCGCGCCGAGCGAGTTCGGCGCGCAGGGCGCACTGCTGGAGTTGGACGACATGATGGAGTCGGCTAGGCTCGCCAAACCCGATGCCTTCTACGAAGGGCCGCTCAACTCCTGCCGCTGGAACGGCAAGACTTACGGCTTACCGGCCTCGGCAGGCGCAGGCTGCATGTTCCTCAACATGGAGAAGTTCGCCGCCAAGGGGATTGACGTCAGCCGCGACAACTTCCCTGGCACCTGGGACGAGTTGAAGGCGATGTCGGCGGAGTTCGTCGTCTACGAGGGCGACACCTTGCGCGAGGTTGGCTTTGTACCCTGGGCCGATAGCTGGCTCAAGCCGGTGTGGAGCGGCCTCAACGGCGGCAAGATTTACGACGCCGCCAACAACCAGTATGTCATTGACAGCCCGGAAAATATCGGCTGGTGGGAATACATGGTGGGATGGCTGGATGAGCAGTACCGGGGCGATCTGGAGGCGCTGAATGTGGCCGGCGCTTGGGCCTCGGTCTATCCGGAGAGCGCCTTCCACATGGGCCTCTCGGCCATGGCCTCCGAAGGAAGTTGGGCCTGCACCGACGTTGAATTCCCCTTCGAGTGGGAGATCGTCAAATTCCCCGTGGGGCCAAGCGGCACTAAGTCCGTTACCGGTTACTGGCCCAACTGGTGGGCGCTGCCCAAGGGCTGTCCGCATCCTAGCGAAGCCTTTCTCTTCTCTGAATACTTCTGCACCGAGGGATGGGTGACCTGGTACAAGGTGATCTTCGACACACCTGCCTGGCGAGAGTTCCCCACCGATGTCGTCACGCAGAAGCTCATTGATATTGTCGGCCCGGAGGAGGCCCAGGCCATCCACAACTGGTTTGCCGATTACCTGAACGACACGGTAGACATGTGGAACTCGCCCATCGAGTCCTTCGCCAGCGACACCCTCAATGCCGCCATTGGCGAGATCATGTTCAAGACCAAGACGCCCGCCGAGGCGCTGGCCGAAGCCCAGCAGCGTTGCCAGGCCCACTTGGAGGAGACCCTCCGCGGCGCGTAGCGATAGGCTCCCAACTTAGGCTAGACCCCGATTCGAGATAAACTTATGTCGAGCATCCGGTTCAGCCCCACCCTACGGCGCAACCTCACCGGCTATGCCTTCGTGCTGCCCTGGCTGGTCTCGCTGATCGTCTTTACGGCCTATCCAACGCTCGCCTCGTTCTACTTCGCAGGCACCGAATATACCCTGTTGAACCCGCCGCGTTGGATAGGGCTGCAAAACTTCAAGGTTATGTTCGACCAGGACCCGCTCTTCTGGAAGTCGGTGGGCAACACCCTCTACTATGTGCTCTTGTCGGTGCCGCTCCAGCTCGGCGTGGGGTTGGGGCTGGCCGTGCTGCTCAATGCCCAGGTACGGGCCATCGGCATCTTCCGCACCATTTACTACTTACCGGCGCTGGTGCCGGCGGTGGCGGCGGGCTTGCTCTGGTATGTCCTGCTGGACCCGCGCATGGGCCTGGTCAATGCCGGTTTGGAGTTGATCGGCCTGCCGCGCTTGGGCTGGCTGCGCAGCCCCGACTGGGCCATGCCCGGACTGGTCCTGATCGCCATCTGGGGTGGGTCCGGCTCGGCCATGCTGATCTTCCTGGCCGGTCTCAAGGACATTCCAGCCTCCTTATTGGAGGCCGCCACCATTGATGGGGCTGGCGCGCTGCGCCGCTTCTGGCATGTCACCCTGCCGCTGCTCAGCCCGACCATCTTCTTCAACCTGCTGATCTCGATCATCGCCTCGTTCCAGGTCTTTGCCACGGCCCTGGCCGTGGCCGCGGCAGCGGGCGGCAGCGGTGATGTAGGCCCGCTCAACGCCCTGCTGGTTTACATGGTGCTGCTCTACCGCAACGCCTTCCGCTACTTTCAGATGGGCTACGCGTCGGCGATGGCGTTGGTTCTCTTCCTGGTGCTGGTGGTCATCACCCTGGCGCTGGCGCGCTCCTCCAGCCTTTGGGTCTACTATGAAGGAGGGAGCCGCCGGTGAGCGCCGCTGCCCGCCCACTCAACCGCTATCGCATCCGGCGCAGCCTGGGCCGGTCGCTGCTCTACCTGCTGCTGATCGGGATCGCGCTGCTCTACTTCATCCCCTTCGTCTGGCTGGTGATCACCTCCCTCAAGCCCATTAACCAAGTCTTCACCGACCCGATCCGCTGGATTCCGGACCCTATTGCGTGGGAGAACTACGCCCTGGCGCTGACCAACCCCTCCTTTCAGTACGGGAGGCTCCTGACCAATACGCTCTTCTATGCCGGCCTCTCCACCCTGGGCATTGTCCTTTCTTCGGCCCTCGTCGCCTACGGCTTTGCCTGGCAAGACTTCTGGGGCAAAAACACCCTCTTCGGCATTACCCTGGCAACCATGATGCTGCCCGCAGTGGTCACACTGATCCCCACCTATATCATCTTTCGCACCGTCGGCTGGGTGGGCACCTACGCCCCGCTGATCGTGCCCGCCTTTCTGGGCAGCGCCTTCAATATCTTTCTCCTGCGCCAGTTCATGCTCACCATTCCCACCGACCTAAGCGACGCCGCCAAGGTGGATGGGGCCGGCGAGTTCACAATCTTCTGGCGCATCATGCTGCCGCTGGTCAAACCGGCGCTGATGGTGGTGGCCGTCCTCCACTTTCTCTATGCCTACAACGATTTCCAGGGGCCCCTGATCTACTTGACCGACTACAACGACTATCCGCTGGTCTTGGGGTTGTATGCCTTTCAGACCAGGATGCGCGTCGAGTGGCACTTGATGATGGCCGCTACCATGTCGGTGACCCTCCCGCTCATCGTGCTCTTTTT
Source organism: Caldilineaceae bacterium (assembly GCA_035574055.1). Classification (GTDB taxonomy): domain Bacteria; phylum Chloroflexota; class Anaerolineae; order Caldilineales; family Caldilineaceae; genus QEUY01. Next base: position 5,277 of record DATLZJ010000752.1, on the reverse strand, counting down.
CGTAGCCCAACGTTACTTCATCGAGGGCATCACCTTGAGCGGGCTGAAAGGTTAGCCGAGGGGAGGATTCCCTTCCGGCCCTGATTGCCAGCCGCCTTGGCTGTTGAGTTTGGCAAGCCGCTTTGCGGAAAGGGGGTGGGTCCAAGCCAAGCTTGACGGACACATGACAATGGACACATGACAGGAGTGGAGGTGTAGTTGGAGGTACAGTTGGATGTGTAATTCTAAGCGGTCCTTGAACGGGATACTCAGTTGAGCGGAGCGCAAGGGGGGAACTCAGATGGGCCTAACACAACAGCAGAAGGAGCATTTCTGGGAGCAGGGCTATCTGCTCATGGAAAATGTTTTGCCAACAGAGGATGTGGAACAATTGCGCCGGGCATGTGATGAGTTGTCGAAGCAGGCGCAAGGATTGACCGGCGATACGGAACGCTTCAAGCTAAAGGCTTTCGGTACAGGCGGCGGCAACCTGGTGCAGCAGGTAGCCGAGCCGCACGAGTTGGGCGGCGTGTGGATGGCATTGGTGCGTGATCCGCGGATTTTGGATATTGTCGAGGACCTGCTGGGGCCGAATATCCAGCTCTACTACTCGATGCTGATGATGAAGCCGCCGCGCGAAGGCTTCACCGCTCCCTGGCATCAGGACTTTGCTTTCTTTGTCCACGACCGGGCGGACATCCTGGCCTGCATGGTCGCCATAGACGACGCCACCCTGGAAAATGGCTGTCTGCGCATTGCGCCGGGCAGCCACAAATTGGGGTTGCTGAATCACTTCAAGGACGGTCGCTTCACCGGGGTGCTCACCGACCCTGCACCGTTTGATGACCCCGCCCGGCAGGTGGCGCTGCCCGCCAAGGCCGGCAGCATCATTCTTTGGCACAGCCTGACCCTCCATAGTTCCCACCCCAACCGCTCGGAAAAGCCGCGGCGGGCAATCGTCATGGAGTTCAAGAATCCGGAAGCGCATCTGTTGGGTGGGGCGTTCAACAGTCGTCTAGAGGTCCGCACCGTAGGGCTGATGGTCCGTGGCCGCCATCCCCAAGGAGACCTCTTGGCTGCAATTTGAGTGGCTGCAATTTGAACGGTCTTTGCTGTAGGGCTGTCTCAAAGAAAGGAGAGCCAGATGTGGAAGCAGAGGCGACTGAATCGGCGTGATTTTCTCTATCTAACGGCGGCGACCGGCGCTGTGCTAGGTGGATGCGTGGGTGGGACAGCACCGCAGCCTGCCGCGCAGGCGCCAGGGGCCGAGCCGGCAGCGGGGTTTCAGGGCGCCATCGAGTTCTGGGATTGGGCGCATGAGCCGCGGGTTCGTTACACCGAGGAGCTTGTCAAGGAATGGGAGGCTATGCATCCAGGGGTAACGCTCAAGTACAACCCCCTGGGCTGGACTGACATTGAGACCAAGCTGCTCGCGGTTGCTACAGCCGGCAGCGGGCCGGCCTTCTCGAACATCCATTTCTTCTGGCGATACGACCTGCAGCGGGCCGGGGTGCTGGCTCCTTACCCGGATGACATGTTCGATTGGGATCTGTTGATCAGCACCCCCTTTACGCGCGACCCGGAGACAGGCAAAATCTATACCTGCAACTTCTGCTACTACTGCGATCAGGTCTACTTCAACCTGGACCTGCTGGAGGCAGAAGGAATCGGCCCAGATGAGATCCCGGCCAACTGGGATGACTTCATCCGGATGGCGCAACAGTTGACTAAGACCGACGCCAACGGCGTGATCACCCAGGTAGGCTGTAGCCTGAACGACTACTGGGCGCGCGAGTGGCTTTGGCATACGTTGGTTTACCAGCAGGGTGGCTGGCTCTATAATGAATCCGGCACCGAGGCGCTCTGGAACAGCGAAGAAGGCATTCGCGCGCTCCAGTTCATCAAAGACTTCTATCACACCTTCAAGATTGACAGCGCCGAATTTCTAGAGCGAGGCGATGCCTTTGGCAATGAGCTGGCCGCCATGTACATTGACCAGGGCTATACAGCCGCCGGCATCAATGAGGGCTTCCCGCAGATGCAAGACCGATGGAGCACGGCGCCCACGCCCACCTTCACGGGGCGGCCCGATCCCGCCTGGGGGATGCAACTGCCGGAAGAGGGGTTTGGCGTCTTCAATACCTTCCCTGTGGAAGTCCAAGAGCTTGCCTTCGACTACATCAAGTTCATGATCGGCAGCGATGAGCGCCGGCTGGACTGGGCGATCATCATGGACGGGCCGCCGGATCGTAAGGACCTGCTCGACCATCCGCGTTTGCAGGAAGAGGACACCGGACGTGTGATCGAGACACAGGCCATAACCCTGCCCTGGCGGATTAACTACGGTGAACGTCCCATCGAGGCCGAGAAGTTCTGGCGTACCATGTTCGATGAAGTGATTTTGGGCAATGAAGAACCCAAGGTGGCGCTGGACAAGGCGACCGAGCAGATGAACGCTGCGCTGCGGGAATCCGGCAAGCGGCGCATGATCGTCGAGCGTAACTTCCAACCGCCGAGCGCCTCATCGTCCTAGCGCGGCAGAGTAAGCCTGAGGTCTTGGGCAGCCTTTCCGGCATCCTCAGGGATGCCGGAAAGGCTGGCGGCATCATGGAGCAGGAGGAGCGCCTTGACGACCACAGCTATCTCGCGGCCAGAAGCGCGCACCGCGCGGCGAGGACGAAGGCTGCCCTGGCGGCAGTATCTGTTGTGGCTGGTGTTGGGGCTAGGCTCGGTGCTGATGGTAGGCCCGTTCTACTGGACCATCGTCACATCCTTCAAGTCGCGCGCCGAGGTCCGCGCCTTTCCACCGACCTGGTGGCCGAAAGAGCCTACACTCGAACACTGGCTCAACCTTTCCGACCTGAGTATCGGTAGCTTCACGGACTTTTACCGCAATAGCTTGATCGTTGCGACCAGCGTGACCGTCTTGGTGCTCTTCACCAGCACGCTCGTCGGCTACGTGCTGGCGAAATACCAATTTCCTGGCCGCAATGTCATCTTTGTGAGCGTCCTGAGCATGATGATGATCCCGTTCAATATCTCGATCATCCCGCTCTACGCGCTGATCGTGGACCTCAAGTGGAGCAACACCCTTTGGGCGCTGATCATCCCGAGCGCCTACAGCCCCTTCGGCATTTTTCTCATGCGCCAATTCATGCATGGGATCCCGAACGAGCTGATTGACGCGGCGCGCATTGACGGCGCTTCGGACTATGGCATTTTCTATCGCATCATCCTGCCGCTTTCGACCGCGCCCCTAGCGGCTTTGGGCATCTTTACCTTTATCGGCCAGTGGGATGATTTTCTGTGGCCGTTGGTCGTCATCAATGAGCCGGAGCTTTACACGTTGCCGCTCGGATTATCCCAGTTTCGCGGGCGTGTCGGCACCGACGTCGGTGGGTTAGCAGCGGCTTCCATGGCGGCTGTGTTGCCGGTGCTGATGATCTACTTTGTCGCCCAACGCCGTTTTATCGAGGGGATCACCCTGACGGGTTTGAAAGGATAAACCGATGGCAAGCGTAACGGCGAGATGGGGCCATCTCAACCGGCAAGCGGTGCAAAAGCATCTCTTTATCCTCAGCGCATTAGCGCCGATGGCGTTTATCTTTGCGCTCTTCTGGATTTATCCGATCCTGCGCAGCTTTTGGGGCAGCGTAACGCTGTGGCGAGCCTTCCAACCGAACGCGCCCTTTGTGGGTCTGCGTCATTACCAGGGGCTTCTCAACGACCCAATCTTTCTCACCGCGCTGCAAAATACCTTCTATTACGCGCTCCTCTATCTACCGGCGGCGATTGTGCTTGCGCTCATGGTTGCCCTGGCCGTGGAAACAACAGGGATATTGCGCAGCCTCTTCCGCATGGTCTACTTCATTCCGGTGGTCACATCTACCATTGCAACCGCCCTCATCTGGGCGTGGCTCTACCAGCCTACCTTTGGCCTCTTCAATCAAATATTGCAGATGCTCCAGTTGCCGCCGCAAAGCTTTCTCATGTCCACCTCCCAGGCGTTGCCGTCCATTGTCGTCTATGCACTGTGGAAGAACCTGGGCTTCAACATGGTCCTCTTGATCGCCGGGTTGACCGCCATTGACACGAGCCTTTACGACGCCGCCAGGGTGGACGGCGCCACTCAGTGGCAAACCTTTTGGCGCATCACCTTGCCTCTCTTGCAGCCGGTCATGGCCTTTGTGGTGGTCACCGGCGTGATTGGGGCGCTCCAAGTATTTGGTCCGATCTACGTCATGAGTATCGGCGGCCTACCCGGCGGTCCAGCCAATTCGACAATGGTCGTATCCGTCTATCAGTGGCTGATCGCCTTCCGTGAGCTAGAGCTTGGCTATGGTTCGGCCATGGGCGTCGTGCTCTTTATCATCATCCTGCTCCTGACCTTGGTGCAGATCACGTTCCTCCGCACACGCTGGGAATATTAATCGGGGATAAGGAATCATAAATCATCATGAATAGAGTCAAACTTGCCTGGCTCGGCTGCGGCGATGTCGCGCAGCGGGATTACCTGCCGGAGTTTCACCGCTTGGCCGACCGCGCCGAGATCGTGGCGGTCGCCGGGCGCACACCGGCGCGGGTGCGGGCCGTGGCCGAGCAGTACGGCATCCCCACCTGGTACACCGACTACGAAAAGATGTTGGCGGAAAGCGAAGCCGAGGCTGTGGTCAATCTGACGCCCATCCAGCTTCACGCCGAGACCACCCTCGCGGCCCTGGAAGCGGGTAAACACGTTTATACCGAAAAGCCCGTCGCCTCCACCGTCGCCGACGCCGAGCGCCTCCGCGCCGCGGCGCGCAGCCGCCGGCGCAAACTGGTCTGCGCGCCCTGTGTGATGCTCTTTCCCCAGGTGCGCTATGCCCAAACGCTGTTGCGGGAGCGGGCCATCGGCCAGGTCTATTCGGCGCGCGGGCACGGCCACATGGGCGTCCCGCCCTGGCATGGCTATATGTCCGACCCCAGCCCCTTTTTCGCCAAAGGGGGCGGGCCTGCCCTGGATATGGGCGTCTATCCGCTCCACGTGCTGACCGGGCTGCTGGGGCCGGTACGCCAGGTCACTGCATTGGCCAGCAAAGTCCTTGAGGAGTTTGTTGTCCCGGATGGCCCGGCCGCGGGGAAGCGGGTGCCGGTGGAGGTCGAGGACAACTGGCATATGGCGCTGGACTTCGGCGGCGGGCGGCTGGCGACGGTGACGGCCAACAACGTCGTGCTTGCCGCGAAAGCGCCGGCGCTGGAGCTGTACGGCCTGGAGGGCACAATTGCCCTCGACCCGATTGACGTAGGCGCGCCGCTCAA